>CAUTRH010000010.1:0-10320 GCA_963540905.1 uncultured Acholeplasmataceae bacterium
TTTGTGTGTTGTTTCATTTTATCCAGATGGCAACCCGCTGCAAAGTCATGTCCTACCCCTGGGGGGAATTTGTTGCAAGCTGATGCAATCTCTACTTGGTTTGGACGAACTCTAACGCGAACTGAGTTTTCAAGTTCAATAAATAGTACCCAAACAGGGCAACCTTCAATTCCGGCCATCGCGTTAATGGCCGCTGCTGTGTCTTCTTGAGTTAATTTAAATTTCTTTTGAATGTCGCGAGTCGCAAGGAAGTAAACCACGCCGTTTTTTGAGCGTTGGATGTTAGAAAGTAGATGACCTTTGTATTTAAGTTGTGCAAAAGTGGTTTTTGAAAGTTCACGGTCTACGTATTCAAGGTCAGCGCCTTTAGAAACTAAGAAAGCCGCCATTTGAAAAGTAGTTTCAGTAACTCCGCGGTATCTAAATCCACCTGAGTCTGTAACTAAACCAGCGTATAGCGCTTGCGCACCTTGTTTAGTAATAAGTAGTTGGTCTCTGAACTTATACAGAAAGTAAGTAATCATTTGACAAGCCGCTGGTGCTTCTTCGTGCACCCAGTTAATGTCGCCGTATTGATCCATTACAATATGGTGGTCAATTTTAATGATTTCTTTAGCCAGTTTAAAACGTTGATCTGCAACTCGCTCTTGAGTTGCGGTGTCTACAACTATCGCTAAAGATTTTTTAATAGTTTCGTCGTCAAGGGTGTCAAGTTCCCCAAGGAAACGCAGGTATGGTGTGTGGTCGCCAAGTGAGTATACTTGTTTTTTGGGAAAAGTTGTCTCAATGATGTTTTTAAGACCAAGTGATGAGCCTATGCAGTCGCCATCTGGTCTTTTATGTGAGTAGATTGTAATAATGTCGTATTCTTTGATTTTTTTTAAAATTAAACTAATGTCCATTTTATGCTCCTTTATTATTTATCTTGGTTTTGTAAAATCAGTTCGTTTAAATCTTTAATCATGGCTTTGGCCACTTCAAAGTTATCAAGGGTTGCGCCGCAAGCCAGCGCGTGTCCACCACCACCGTATTTCTTGGCAATATGCACAACTTCAATTTCTCGGCTACGAAGTTCACAAATTACTTTGTCTTGTTCTGCGGAATACGTGAAGTTAGCCCAAATTGGAATTTCTTTAATACCAGCAAGTAAGTTAACCATACCGCGACTAATTGAAAAGAAATCATAAGTGCCAAGCGACTCTAAAAACTCTTTGGTGTTAAAAAAGTAAGCAACTGAGCCCTCAATTTGCATGCGAGTAGCAAACTTCGCTTTAGTTTGACGCTCTTCTAGAGTTTCTACATACAACCACTTGTAGAACTTAAGCGGGTCTGCACCTAGTGCTGTAAGTTCCGCAGCGATTTGAAATAAACGGGGAGCGTTAGTTAAATACTGAAAGCGCCCGCTGTCGGTAATTATTCCGTTTAGTAAGTAGTCAGCCGCGATTGCAGGGATTTTTAGTTTAAGTTTTTTAGCAATATCGTAAACGTAAGCAGCGGCGGCCTCATAAGTTGGGTCTGAATAAACGTGAGCACCAGCTACATCTGATTTGTTTTCGTGGTGGTCAATAATTACCACGTCTTTGGCAAACAAATAGCGGTTGTCAGAAATCATGTAAGAAACTGCGACGTCTGTAATAAAAACTAGCGAGTCTTTGTAAAAACTGTCGGGAATTTCGTTCATGGCGTTTTCGTAGTCAAATTTGTTGTGATCACCTACTACGTAGACTTCTTTTTCTGGAAAGTTTTCCTTAATTATGTGCATTAAGCCCATTTGTGAGCCAATTGCGTCCATATCTGGTTTGGAGTGTCTGTGAATAATAATGCGGTTGTGTTTTTTAAAAAGTTCTTTAATCGTTTTCATTCAATGCCTCTAACAAATATTATACTATTTTTCAAAGTGCAGAAACTATAAATAAATAAATTTCTTGCATCCCGTTTACTAAATTAACCTCAGCGTATGGACAAAGTGTTTGAATGTATTCCTCAATTTCTTTGGCCTCTTCGTCAGACACAGCCTTGCCGTAAAACAGGGTAACAACTTCGTTTTCTTTGGAAAGAATTTGAGAAAGTAGGCAGCGTGTTGCGTCAAAAATATTTTCAACAGAACAAGTAATCGCGCCTTCAGAAATTCCAAGATAATGTCCTTTTCTAATGTCTATACCGTTTTGTTTAGTGTCGCGAATTGCGTAAGTGATTTCACCAGTTTGAGCGCTTTGCGCAATTTCTTGCATGTTTGTGATGTTGGTCTTAAAGTCAGCGCTCTGGTCAAAGACAGAAAGTGCGGCAACTCCTTGGCCTAGATTTTTAGTCTTAATTACCACGATATTTCGGTCTTTAACTAAATTAGTAGTTTGCTCTGCCGACATTATAATATTTGAGTTATTAGGAATAATAATAATGTTTTTGGCATTGACTTTCTCAACTGCTTCAATGAAGTCTTGAGTAGACGGATTCATGGTTTGGCCACCGGCAACTATATAGTCAACTCCGTGTTCAAGTAAGTATTGGCGAACTCCGTCTCCGTTGGCAACAGCGATTATCCCGTATTCTTTTTCAGGAGTTTTAATGATTGGTTTTTGTGCAGCCACTGCCTCTTCGTTTTGCAATTTCATGTTATCTACTTTAATTGATCTGGTTTCGCCTAGTTGTTCGGTGTTTTTTAGTAAGTTAAGTGGTTGGTTGGTGTGGATGTGGACTTTTAGTAATTCTTCGTCGTGAATTACTACCATAGAGTCGCCAAAATCTTTAATTTCTTTGATAAATTGTTCTTTTGAAAATTGTTCAGGTTTGTCTAAAATCAAGACAAATTCGGTACAGAACTTGAACTTAATTTCGCCAATTACGTGGTCATATGCAGTACTTTGCTCTGAGTTTAACACGAAAGACTTGTTTGTAGTTTTAGTTGCTTCCTTTATAACTCTGCCGTTGATAAAGTGTACAAAACCCTCAACAATTTTAACAAAACCTGCACCACCACTGTCTACAACATTAGCCTCTTTTAAGACAGGCAAAAGAGTAGGGGTTTTCTGCAGAGTAATTTTAGCCTGATTAAAATAAGTGGTTAGAGCATCTTCAAAAGTAATAAGTTTGCCGCGTTTTAAGCGCAAATGTTCACCAGCCTCGCGAAGTACAGTTAAAATTGTTCCTTCAATTGGCTGAACTACACCACTGTAGGCCACCTTGTAGCCAGAAATTAAGGCATCAATTAGTTGAACTACTGTCAGTTCTTTCCTGTCAACTTTTCCAAGTTCTTTTGCAAATCCACGGAAAAACTGAGAAAGAATGACACCTGAGTTGCCGTGTGCAGCAACAACTAGTTCGTGTGAGAAAACTTTTGCTATTTCTGCAATAGTTTTGGCTTGAAAATCTAAGATTTTAATTTTGTTAGCACCTGCATTGATAGTTAGGTGCATATTAGTTCCAGTGTCGCCGTCTGGAATTGGAAAGACATTTAAGTTATTAATTTCGTCAATGTGGAGCCTTAAGTTACTAGCTCCATTTATCAGCATTTTAGTAAAAAATTCGCTTGTTATTGTTTTGTGTTCCATCAATAAACCTCAGTACCTTTATTATACCTTAAATCTCTTTATATTATATAAGGCTATTTTTGGCTAGGTGGGGTTCGCGAGATAAAATTTAGGTTAATACATTCACCTAAATCCAGAATTATGTCTTGCCCTGTTGCGCAGGTGTTTTTAGTTAAAATAAAGTAAATCCACTCAGCGATTTCAGTTGGCGAAATCCAACGTTTTAAGATATTTTGGTTTGCAACCGCTGACATTGCTGTTTTGTCTTTATACAAGTCTGGCTCTAAATTGGTGTGAACTGGACCTGGGCTTAGTGAGTTAACTAAAGTTTGGTATTTTTCACCAAGAGCTTTGGCAAGATGTTTGGTGTAGTTAATGCGGGCGGCTTGAGCGGCTGCATGTAAAGGTTTACCAAACCCGTGGTGACCAGCGGTTGAAGCAATGTTTAAAACAGCCTTTAGGTTTTTACTTTCATATTTTTTGATAATGTTAATATAGCCTTGTAAGTTGGTTTCCAAGGATTTTTGCTCATCCATTGTCCCTGCGTTGTTTAAAATATATGAGATATTTTTTAAATCAGGAAGGTTAGCAAAATCAACAACTGATACCTTAAAGTGGTGGTAGTTTTTTTCTTTAATTGTTGCTGTATTTTTATCAATTCCATAAACTAAATAACCGTTACTTAAAAAAATTTCAGCAGCAGCCTTACCAATTCCGCTTGAAGTTCCTGTGATTAAAATTGTTTTTATTCCCATACTTAAAGTTTAACATACACGAGCAATGTGTTAATAAATTTTGAGTTATAATTTGGTTTTGTTGTTTTAATGCTTAATCAAGATAATAGTTTGACAATATATATATATAATTTAAACTAAAAGAGGTGCTATTATGAAAAAAATATTGTCTTTATTCTTGTTGGTCTTATTTAGTTTTTCGTTTTTTTCTTGCTCAAAGATAGATATTTTAGATATGTCAGAAGACGAAATAACAATAAGATATGGCAAAAACGCAAAAAAACTTACTGAAAAACCAATAACTTATTTAACAAGCGGTATAAAAACAGAGGGTTTTAACAGTGCAAGATTGAAAATAAAAATAAGTTATGATAATGAAAAATTAAAAAAATACAATAAAAATTTAAGCATAGAAAAAATTCCAATTAATCTTTACGACGACTTTAATAAATTATATCTTCACTCAAAATTGACTGTGCAAGTAATTTCTTTATATGTTTTAGGAAAAAATACAAATAAAATATTGAGCACATTTTATTTGGATAAAAATACTCAAGCCTATGTTCTTGATACTACTTTAGATTTAAGAAATATAGAAACTATTGACTTTAATGTAAATATTCCAAAGCTTAATAGGAAACTCTTATTAAAAACATTATTACAAGATGATGATATAGCTAAAAAGTATCTATTTTCTGAATATGCTATTAGTCAAATATTGAGTTCTGAAGATGGAGAGGATTTCGATTATTGCAAACACAGAAAAACCAAGAGTATCGAACTTTACGAGACTGAATTTCTGAAAATTGAGTTTTCTGGTTACTTGCTAAACATAGTAAAATAATTTAAAAGTTACTATTTTAATGTTGTTATGGTGCATTTAAAATTGCTAAAAAGCACTGATTATGCTAAAATATTTGGAGAGGAGATTTATAAACATGGGAATATGCGCTATTAGCGGCAGAAAACAACTTGCCGGAAATAATCGATCACACTCTCTTCGTGCGACTCGCAGAGTCTGGAACTTAAACTTGCAACCAGTGAAATTTACTGACGAAGCAGGTCACACTCACAAAGTCATGGTTTCAGCAAGAGCTCTTCGCACTTTGAGAAAACAAGAACGATAATTAAAATAAACATATCAAAAAAGGAACACATCAGTGTTCCTTTTTATTTCCATTAAAATGGCTTATTTAGTCACTTTAAAGGGATTTTTATTTGTATAAAATTATTTTTTAAGTGAGTTTTTAACGAAGTTGTAAATTGTTCTAACACCAACTCCGCTTGCTCCATCTGCGTAGTAAAGGTAAGGTGGGTTGTAAGCAGTTCCGGCGATGTCAACGTGGACATACGGAACTTTTTCAGAAAAATAAGTTAAAAAAATTCCGGCAGTAATTGAACCAGCACCACCTTGGCAAACATTTTTAATTGTACCAAATGTTCCTTTAACTGCCTCTTCGTGTTTTTTAGAAATTGGGAATTGCCAAATTCTTTCACCAGCCTCTTCACCTGCCTCGATTACTTTTTGAGTAAGTTCTGGGTGATAAGAAACGCAGCCAGAAATATCAGTACCAAGCGAAACTATACAAGCGCCAGTTAGAGTTGAAAACTCAACGATTGATTTTGACTTAACTTCAGTGGCAGCCCAGTGAATTGAGTCAGCCATAGACACACGACCTTCTGCGTCTGTGTTGTCAACTTGAATAGTAACTCCATCTTTGTGAGTTTTAAAAACGTCTCCGTTTTTATAAGCGTGTCCAGACACCGCGTTTTCACAAAGCGACATTACGCCGCAGACATTTTGTTTAACTTTGTTTTTAGCAAGAGCTAAAATTGCCGAAACTACAGCAGCAGACCCTGACATATCGGTCTTCATTGTCAGCATATTAGTGTAAGGGATTTTTAAAGCGTATCCTCCACTGTCGTAAGTAATTCCTTTTCCAACAAAAGAAAGAAATTCATCGTCTGCTTTGTTTGGTTGGTATTTAATTACCACAAATCTTGGGTCGTTGTCAGAACCGCTGCCAACTGCAAGTGCTGCAAACAGTTTGAGTTCTTGCATTTGTTTTTTGTCAAAAACAGTAACTTCTACATCTTTAAAAGGTTTAAAAGTTTCTTTAATTAACTCAGCGTAGTTAGCAGGGTACAAGTCATTTGCTGGGGTGTTAATTAAATCACGGCAAAGAAAAATTGAGTCTGCTAGGTTTTTAAGTTCAAGTAGCGCTTCTTTTTCATCTGCAAACTCACCAAGTCCGATTTCTGGCAAAAACTGAGTTTTGTCGGCTCTATAGCGGTTGTATAGGTAAATTCCGTGGTAAAAACCTTCAACTAAGTAAATAGTGTCTAGAGTTTTTACGTGCGCGAAGTCTAGGTTAACACTCTTGATTTTTCTGGCTTCAAGGAACTTAACTAATTTAAAACCGGCCAAACGAAGGTCTTCATGAGTTCTGTCACCTAGTCCTAGATAAACTGTGCCTGTATTATCTAAACTAAGTAAATCCAGAATTTCACCAGCTTGCGCTTTAAAACCACGTTTTTCTGAAAGTTCTTTTAAAAGCACGCACTTAGTGCTGGCTTTAACTAAAGCAACTTTAACTTCTGATTTAGTTTCTTTTACTAATTTCATAAATAAATTTCTCCTAAAATAAGTGCAAAAGAGAACTACACTTTTTAAAAAGCGTGGTTCTCAATTGTATTTGCGATTAAATTATTTTTATAAAGTGATTATACAAACTCAAGAATTGACATTGGGGCGTTGTCTCCTTTACGGCCAACTGTTTTAATAATTCTTGTGTAGCCACCGTTTCTGTCTTTAAAACGTGGTGCTACTGTTTGAAATAATTTACTTAATACAGTTTCGCCTTTAGTGTCAGTCTCTACATCTCTAAGGTAAGTGCGCGCAAGGCGTCTAGCGTTGATGTCGCCTTTTTTGCCAAGGGTAATTAGTTTTTCTACCATTTTTTGAGTTTCTTTAGCCTTAGAGTGAGTAGTAATAATTCTTTCTTTAACGATTAGTGCTGTCGCTAAGTCTCTAAGTACTGCTCTTAGGGCAGCTGAGTTTCTAGATAGTTTTGATCTCATTATTATAGTCCCTCCTCAATATCGTCAAAAATTTCTTTAATTAAAGCATCGTCATCATCAACTGTTTTTTTAGTAATTGTGCTGTCTTTAAACTCAGCCAATTTATTTTGCAGTTCAATGAATGAGTTTTGCCCAAGATTGCGGATGCTTTTAATTTCCTGATCTGTCATGTCAAGTAGTTGATCAATTGTTTTAATGCCTTCGCGAGAAAGCGCGTTGTACAAACGAACAGATAAATCTAGTCTGTCAATTGATAGGTTTTTGTCAACTGCTTGTGCAGTAGTTTCGGCTTCTTCTGCAATGTAGTCTTGGAATTGTTCTGCGTTTTCAGAAATTTGGCGAACTGCGCCAAATAACTCACTTAGCATAGAAGCGGCTTCAGAAACTGCGTCTTTTGCGTCAATTGCGCCGTTAGTTTCAACTTCTAAAATTAACTCGTCATACCCACCTTGTAGTTTTTCAACGTTAAAGTTAACGCGTTTAACTGGGGTAAAAATTGAGTCTAGTGCAATTTGGCCAATGTGGTCAAGATATGCTTTATTGTCGTTTTGAGTAACATATCCAGCACCAGTTGCCAAAGTTGCGGTAAGCGAGATGCTGGTTCCTTTATTTAAATGACAAATTACGTGGTCTGGATTGACAACTTCCACGCCAGCTGGCACTTGTAAGTCACCAAGTGTAATGATTTCTTTGTCAACGTCATTTAAAGAAACCTCTGCGCGGAAGCCAGGTTCAATTGAATCTAGGCGAAAAATTGCGTCTTTTAAGTTCAAAACTATTTCCACAACTCCTTCTTTAACACCAGGGATTGTTGAAAATTCATGTGACACACCTTTAATTTCTACGTTAATTAACGCTGCTCCTGGAATTGAGGCAAGCAGAACGCGTCGAAGAGCGTTTCCGATTGTGATACCATATCCACGGTCTAGGGGTTTAATTGAAAATTTTGCAGTAGTTTTGTCTGCAGAAATTACGGAAATTGCGTTTGGTTTTTCAAATTTTAAATTACGCATACTTCCTCCTAGCCACGCGGACGTTTAGGTGGGCGGCAACCGTTGTGTGGAACTGGTGTGTTGTCTTCAATTGAAACAATTTCAAGACCAGCAACTTGCAGTGAACGAATAGCAGACTCGCGGCCTGGTCCAGGTCCTTTAACCGAAACCTCTACCTTAATCATACCGTTTTCCATAGCAGCTTTAGCAGCGGCTTCTGCGGTAATTTGAGCAGCGAATGCTGTTGATTTACGAGTACCTTTAAATCCTTGTGCTCCGGCTGAAGACCAAGCGATAGCGTTGCCATCAAGGTCTGTGATTGTTACAATTGTGTTGTTGAAAGTTGTGTGAATATATGCTTTGCCAAGAGGTATGTTTTTACGTGCTTTGCGACGTGTGCTTACTTTTTTAGCCATTATTCATTCCTCCTATTTCTTTTTATTGGCAATTGCTTTTGCTTTGCCTTTGCGAGTGCGGGCGTTGTTTCTAGTGTTTTGTCCACGCACTGGCAGTTGTTTACGGTGGCGAATACCACGATATGAACCGATTTCCATTAAACGTTTAATGTTTAGGTTAACATCACGACGAAGGTTACCTTCAACTGTGTATTTTGCTACTTCTTTGCGGATTTTAGATAAATCATCGTCGTTTAAATCTTTAACACGTACGTCTTCAGAGATTCCGGCGTCTTGAAGAATTTTTTGAGCAAGTTTAACACCAATACCGTAGATGTAGGTAAGTGAAATTACTACTCTTTTGTTTGAAGGGATATCTACCCCAGCGATTCTAGCCATATTTTAATCTCCTATCCTTGTCTTTGTTTATGGCGTGGGTTTTCGCAAATTACACGCACATAACCTTTTCTTTTAATAACTTTGCAGCTATCGCACATTGGCTTAACTGATGATCTGACTTTCATAAGTCCTCCTTATTTTTTGCGATAAATAATGCGGCCTTGAGTTAAATCATATGGTGATAATTCTAAAGTTACTTTATCGCCAGGTAAAATGCGTATGTTATTCATGCGGATTTTACCAGATACTCGGGCCTTAATTTCGTGTCCACTTTCTAGTCTGCATAAAAACACAGCACTAGGTAGTACTTCAACAATGACAGCATCAATTTCAATTTGTTCTTTTCGCATAGTTTAGTACCTATTTATTTAAATTTTGGGAGTGAGTATCTCATATCCGTCTTTTGTGACGTAGACAGTATACTCAAAGTGGGCAGCGGGTTTGTGGTCTTTAGTGACAGTTGTCCAACCGTCTTTTTGAATTTTTACTTTGTGTGAACCAAGATTTACCATAGGTTCAACGCAAATTGTCATACCTTCTTTAATTTCGGTGTGCTTCATGTGTTGGTTGAAGTGAAAAATGTATGGATCTTCGTGTAGTTTTTCGCCAATTCCGTGGCCGCAAAACTCACGAACTATACCGTATTTAAACGGCTTTAAGTAGTTTTCAATGGCTTTGCCAATATCTGTAATAAAGTTACCTGGTTTTACCACCGAAAGTCCTTGCATCAAGGCTTCTTTAGTTCTTTCCACTAAGTCTTTTACTTCTTGTGTGACTTCGCCAATTTCGTAAGTCCACGCAGAATCTGCGTGCCAACCGTCTTTAAGGACACCTAAATCCAGCGAAATAATGTCGCCTGATTTTAAAACTACATCTTTAGAAGGAATACCATGGACTACGCAGTCATTGACACTCGCGCAAATTGAGTGCTTGTAGCCTTCGTAGTTTAAAAAAGAAGAAACAACACTGCGGTCGGCTAAAAACTTAGCCGCAACTTCGTCTAGTTTAAGTGTGGATACTCCTGGTTTTAAGTGTTGTTCTAGTTCTTTTCTTAGTTCTGAAAGAATCCTGCCGGATTCTTTCATTTTACTAAGTTGTTCAGGGGTTTTAATAGTAATCATAACTATTTACCTAAAACCTCAATAATTTGGGCTTTAGTGTGTGCAATCACAACATTGCCACCCGCTGTACC
>CAUTRH010000011.1:0-10122 GCA_963540905.1 uncultured Acholeplasmataceae bacterium
TAAAAAATAGCAGAATTTACTCCAAAAAAATCTTGTATAACCCCGAAACACGGGATTTATTTGCATGTTTTTTTAAAATGTGTTAATATAATAAAATACGAAAGGAGGAAAAACATGAAAAAAAGTAGAAAAAACATTTTTAGTGTACTAAAAAATGTAGTTGCAAAAAGCGTTAGAAATGCTACTATCGGTATCTTGAGTTCAATTAACGACTGCGACCACTAGGTAGAACTTGTTGTGTATCATAATTGTTTATCTTATTTAAGATAAATAATTATTCTTACCACCAAGTTAAATTCTTTTTAATAAATTATTTAACTAAATAAATATTTTATTAAAGTGAATTTAAATCAAAAAAGCACCCCACTTCCAGGTCAATAGGAATAGGGCGCTTTTGATTTATTAAATTTGTTTATTTGAATCAAACTATTGTTTAAAAATTTGAGAAAGGATTTTTTTGTCTTTTTGGTCAAGCGGTTTGCCTTCAACTGAATAGTTTTGAACAACCGCTTCTAATTTACTAAAAGTAAAATAACCTTCTTTAATTATATTTTCAATAATTTCTTTCAAAGTACTAGGTGTGATTTTTTTACTCTCAAGCCAGCTCTTAATCAAAATATACTGATTTGCGGAAAGTGGTTTGGCATTTTTTTCAATCAATTCACCGACCTCTTTAAGTAGACACTCTTGCGGGTCTGATTCAGGATTTTGAATGAAGTCCAAAATTTGTGTGTAGAGTGGTTTTAAAGAAATCAACTCTCTAACTTTTCCGTTTTCATTTTCTTCGTAGACAAAAGTAATAATTTTTTTGGAGTGCAGTGCGTTTAAAGTGTTTTCAGCGACACTTTTTTCAAGTCCGGTTTTTTTAACAAAAGAAAGTACTGTATGTTTTTTCTTTTTTTCAGAAAGCAGGAGCACCACAAAAGAATACTCGTTTGCTGATAAATTTAACTTCTTTTGATATTCTGAAACCAATTTTAAAAAATCAAGTGAGTAGTCTAAAAATAATTTTTCAAGCATTTGTGTTCTCCTTAGTCTGCAATTTTTCAAGGGCTTTTTTAGCAGCCTCTTTTTCAGACAATGCCTTTGAACGACCAGTTCCAGTAGCAAGGAGTACATCTTTTTCATAATAAACTCCAGAGACAAATATTTTGTCGTTGCTTGGCCCAGTTTCAGATATTAGTTTGTAGGAAATTAGCTTATTTGAAAATCCTTGATAATACTCTTGTAAGACGGTTTTGTAGTCAATAATATCAATCTCTTTTAAAAAGACAGACCATATGTATTTATTAAAAAAATCTCTACAGTTATCAATCCCACTGTCTAGATAAACTGAGCCAATTAAGGCCTCCATACAGTCGGCAATTATGGATTTTGGAATTGGAGAAACTCTAGTTTTAATGTAGTTATCCAAGTTGATTTTTTTGGCGTAAACCAAAAGTGCATCTTCAGAAATCATGGCCGCTCTTTGTTTAGAAAGAAAACCTTCGTTTTCATCTGGATACTTATTTAGCAGTGCTTCGGCTGCCAAGAAGTCCAAAATACTGTCTCCTAAAAACTCACGGCGTTCGTAGTTTGGAAGTTTGTTTAAATTACCGTAAGATGAGTGAATAAAAGCAGGAATGAAATTTTTTAAGTTTTTTACCTTAACTCCGATTGACTTTAAAAAGGCTTTCTCATCTGTCATTTTCAAGTCCTTTTAAGAATTTTTCAATAACATTATTTTCAACAAAAACTTTAGCCTGTTTAATGGCTTGCTTTAAGTCTTGGTATTTAGCAGCACCGTGTGCTTTAACTACAACACCTTTAGTTCCAAGAATCAAGGCGCCACCAGTGTCGTTTGCAGTAAGTTTCTTAACCGCCCTTTTAATTGATTTTCTTAAAATTAAAAAAGCAAGTTTTTTAAGTAAACAGTATTTAAGTTCTTTTTTAAAGTTCTCTTTAAAGCCTAACAAGGCGCCTTCCATGGATTTTAAAATTAAGTTGCCACTAAATCCATCTGTTACTAAAACATCTGCATTTTTAAAAAATAGTTCCTTTGGTTCAACATTTCCGTAAAAATTAAATTCATGAGTTTCTTTAAGTAAATCATAAGCAGAACGCTCAAACTCACGACCTTTACCTTTTTCTGAACCTATAGAAACTAGCCCAACTTGTGGCACAAAATCGTTGTTTCCAATAAGTTGTTTTAAATAAGTAACACCGATTTGCGAAAAATCAACTAAATCTTTTGGCGAAATTTCAGCAGTAGCACCACAATCTGGAAGAATTTTTTTAGTGCCATCAACTGTGTTGAAAGGAATAGCTAATGCTAATCTACGAACTTTTGGTAGCCTACCTACAATTAAGTGAGACCCAAAAACCACAGCTTGAGTAGGTCCTGCTGAAACCACAGCATTAACTTGATTGTTTTTAAGCAAAGTAAGTGCTTTAAAAAGGGAATATTCTGGAGACTTTCTAAACTCAGCAAATGGGTCTTCCACTCCCATATCTAGGTATTTATCTGTATGAATAATTTTACATTGAGGGTGATTAGCAAACTCACTTAGTTTATTTTTGTCTCCAACTAAGTAAAACTCAATATTTGTATTTTCGCCCAATAAGGCTCTTATTGCTTTTTTATTTTCAAAAATGCCAAGGTCCCCACCCATCATATCAACGGCTATTTTAATCATTTTTATCTCCTTGAATTGTAGCAAACACAGCCAATGCTGTCATTGCTTCTACAATAACTGGTGCTCTTAATCCAAAGCAAATGTCGTGTCTACCCTGGATTTCTATTAACTCTATTTTACCAGTTTTTAAGTTAAGAGTTTCTTGTGGTTTGGAAATTGAACCAGTTGGTCTAAAAGTAGTTTCAATTAAAATAGGATTACCATTTGAAATCCCGCCAACTATTCCGCCTGCATTGTTAGTCTGAGTTCTACCAGACAAATCAGCTAAAACGTCATTATACTCAGAGCCTTTTTTGCAAACTGTATCCGAACCAAGGCCAAAACCAAGGGCTTTCACACCAGGTATTAAATACACAAATCTAGCAATATTGGAGCTTAGTTTGTTAAAGAAAACCGAGCCAACACCTTGTTTTAATCCAGTTAAAGTAGTAGTTATTTTAGCGCCAACACTGTCTTGTTCTGCTTTGATTTGATTTAAATAATTGACAAACTTCAAAGGGTCTTTTTCAGTACCGATTTGCTTAATTTGACTGCTGAACTCAATGCCTAAATATTGACGAATTATTTCGCCGATAAAGACAAACAAAATTGTGGTTCTTCCAGAGAAAAGTCCACCACCTGGAAAAGTTTTTCCATACTTTTGAATTGAAACAAAATCTGCTTGACCCGGTCTTGGAGTTAAACTAAACTGCGTATAGTCTTTTGATATAGTGTTTGTGTTTTCAAAATAAACATCAATAATATCACCATTAGTTTTATTTTCATTAAACCCAGAGACGATAATGTACTTATCTGGCTCTTTTCTAGGAGTTGTAAAAATAGAAGTAGACTTGCGTCTTTCTAAGGCTTTATCTACTTGTTTAAAATCAACATAAAAATCTTTTGGAAACCCAAATAGCCGAATTCCGATTTTTTCGCTATGAGTGTCTCCGTAGATTTCTATTTTGACTTTTTCAGATATCTCCAGGCTCTGCATTTTCAATATACCAAAATAAGGCGCTAAGTAGTTCGCCAGTATCAGTTTCTTTAGTCAAGGCAGCATAAAGTGAGACAAATGCTTGGTAAATAAGCATAGTTTCGCCGTACTGTACTTGCGGATACTTCAGCCTAAGCTCAAGGTCATCTAACTTATAGTTAACCGAGGCAATAAACCCTGCAGTTTTAAAAATCTTAGGGTCAAACGAACCTTGGTCAATTAGTTGTTGAAATGAACAAGTTGTGGCGTTAAAAATGGCGGTTTCGCTATTTGCTTTAGCCAGTTTTAAAAACTCAGAGTAGCTGATTTCGCCTTCTTTTTGTGGTGAAAGCGAAACAAAGTAAATTAGAGGCATAGATAAATTATAGTTTTCTGTGTAATACTCAAGCGCTGCCTTAATAGTTCTAGCAACTGCCCCAGTTCCCAAAATATAGATTTCTTTTTTTAAATTAGGGATAGACTGGATGAACGAAAACACTCCAAAAAAATCAGAGTTTAGTAAATAAAGTTCTTCGTTTTTTTCAAAAACTGTGTTAGCCGCATTGGTTTTTTTGACAATATCACTTTTTTTGTCAGTGATTTTAAGGACCGAGTTTTTAAAAGGTGTAGTGATATTTAGAAATAATTTGTTTTCATCTAAGATTAAGTTTTCAACAAGTTCAGGCAAATCTTTTTCGTTTTCACACTCAAATAACTCATATGGATATTTTTTAACTTTCACAGCCTTAGCAATTTCTTCGTGAATTTCTGGAGACAAGGAATCTGCGATTCCTTTGCCAACCAAACCAGCGCCGAACACAGAAAGTTGGTTGCTAGATTCAGTAAATGAAACTAAGTGATTAAAGAAGTTTCTTGCAAGTATAGATTTTTTTTGATTGATAACAAAACGACGACGATCATATGAGACTAAATCAAGTAAGTTTTCTTTTTTAAACTTAGCAACTTTGTCTGTAATTTTTTTGCGTTCTAAAAGTGTGGTTTCAATTTTTGCGTCAATTGCATCAATTTGACTGCGCAGTTTCTCAAGTTCTACAAAGTTTTGCAAATCGGTTTTAAAGTAAGAAATAATCTCAGGATATGATTTATAGACCGAAATGTATTTTGGTAAAGTAAACTGAGGTACTTTAGCCCAGTATCTAAAAATCAGTTCAAGCATTTGTGCACGGTGGTCAAAAAAATCAGAGCAGTGAACATGGAAAAAATCGCACTCCTTTAAAACTGTAAACTCAAGTGTTCCATCTTTATAAAAGTGGTTTATTTTAAGTTGTTTCAAAATAGATATTAACAGAGCAAGTCTATCGCTTTCTTTAAACGCTAAAGTTTCAATATTAACAAAGCGATATCTAGCGGGTTTAGTTAAACAAAGGGCAAATATAGAAAAAACATTGTCAATTGAGTTTTTAAAGTTAATTTCAGCAAAGTCAATTTTGCGCGGAGTTTTAGGAAGTGAAATAAAGTTGGCGTCAATAATAGGTGTGTAGCCAACAGTGTTAAGTTGTTCAAAAATTTCAAAACTGTATTTATCTTTGACGTTAAAACCACTAAAACTGACTTTGTTTTTAAGTCCTTTAGTTAAAGTAAGCACAGTTAACAGATGTGTGTAGTCTCGACGAATTTTAATTTCTCTAGGAATTTCAAAGTCTTTCGTGCATTCAAAATAAAAGTAACCTTTTTCGTCTTTTTTTAATTCAAAACCAAACTCTTTTAACACATCTAATGTTAACGTTACAAAACTTGGGTGAGTCAAGTCAAAATCAGTTTTGATTTTATTACCATTGCCAATCAAAGCACAGGCTAAAAATAAACCAGATAAATATTGGCTTGAAATTTTTGAGTTTACTTTAATTACTTGATTTTCAACTACTCCTTTAGCCCAACATTTTAAAGTTTTTGCATTCAGTTTAAAGTCAATTTGCGGAAAAATTTCTTTAAACTCAGTAAGCGGGCGTGTAAAAAGAGTGTCTAGCCCAGTTAGTTTAACTTCGCCAAACTTAAAAAGAAGAAGTGGAAAAAGCAGTCTAAACAAAGTAGCAGATTCATTGCAGTCAATATAGTCTTCTATATAGTTAAGTTGGGAAGCGTTTTTGATTTCTATTTTGTCTTCATTGACATCAAGATTTACACCAAGTTCGCTTAATGCTTTAATGGCAACAAGTTCATCTATTGACAAAGAAGCGCCACAAAGTGTGGCTGGTTTTCCTAAAAAAGTCAAGACTAAAAGTTTTCTAATTGTGTCTGATTTAAAAGAAGGTGCGCTAAACACACCCTCTTTTAAATCAGAATAAAATTTAAGATTATCCTGCATTAGTTTAAATACGCTTGAATGTCTGAAATTGAGACATTAACTAGTTCGCCTTTACCAATTTTTTTAACTTTAGTTAAAGTAATTTCGCTATTTTTAGTTTGTTTTTTGTCGTTAAATAAGTATTTAACTAAAATACTTCTTCTAATTTCTTCAAGTTTTTCGCGTTTATACAGTGGGAAGGATTTAATGGCCTTTAAAATTTTGTCAAAAACTGGTTTTTTAATTAAACCTTTTTCGTAAATTAACTCAGTTTCAAGTAGCATTCCGTAAAGCACAGCCTCGCCGTGTGCGATATCTAGATTTAAACTAGACTCAATGGTGTGGCCAAGAGTATGTCCGAAGTTCAGCATTTTGCGGCGATTTAAGGAATATGCGTCTTTTTCAACAATTGCTTTTTTAGCTAAAATTGAGCGTTTAATTATCTCTTCATTTAAAGTAAAGTTGTTTTTAATCAGTTTTTTAAGTAGAGTTTTATCGGCTATTAAGGCTATTTTAAGAACTTCTGCAACTCCTTGTTTATATTCAAGTGCAGGCAAACTTTCAAGGTAAGTCGGATCAATTATGGTTTCATACGCAGGATAAACAGTACCAAGGTAGTTTTTAATGTTTAGGTAGTTGATACCAGTTTTTCCGCCAATTGCGGCGTCAACCATCGCAATTACTGAAGTTGGAACTAAAACATGGGCAACACCTCTGTAAAGAGTTGATGCGATAAAAGAAGTTAAATCACAAACCACGCCACCACCAAAACCAATTAAAACATCGTTGGCTGTGAAGTTATTTTGGTCTAAATGCATTAAGACTGCAGAAACAGATTGTATATTTTTGTAAGCCTCACCTGGTTTTAAAACAATCCAGTGAACTTTCACAGAGATTTTTTTAGCAAACTCAGTGCGTGCGCTTGAATCAAAAACATTTTGGTCAGTAACCACAAATACTCGTTTATTAAAGGCTAAGTTATTGCAAATTTGAATATAGTCAACAACTCTGCCGATTGTTACATTTCTTTTAAATACAGTAGTTTTATATGCCATTTTAAACACCTCTTTTACTTATTTTTGATTTTGCTAAACTTAGCAATTTCGGTTAATTTTAATGCTTGAAAACCGTCAGATAAAGCCTTTTCAGGCTCTTTTGCACATTCTACTAAAGTACCTGAAAACTCAAGTTTTTCAATATAGGGTAGGAACTTTTCAACATACTCAGTAGAGCCGATACTGTGGCTAGGGTCAATAATCACCGGAATTTTAACTAAGTCTTTTAAGATAAAAGCGCCAGTTAAATCTAGTGTGTTTCTGGTTAAAGTTTCGTATGTACGAATGCCTCTTTCACAAAGTATAATTTGGTTATTTCCGTTCTTTAAAATATACTCGCTGGCTTGTAGAAACTCAAGCATGGTAGATGAGTCACCGCGTTTTAAAATAACCGGTTTATTGATTTTACCAAGTGCTTTTAGAAGTTCAAAGTTTCGCATATTTCGCATGCCGACTTGAATGATGTCGCAATAATTAACAAACTCATCTAAATGCGCTAGTGAGGGGATTTCAGAAACTGTGATAAGTCCGTATTTTTTACCTATTTTATGAAGTATTTCAAGTCCTTTTTTGCCAAGTCCTTGAAAAGAATTTGGCTCGGTTCTGAGTTTATAAGCACCTGCTCTCAGGAACTTAAAACCGCTTGCTTTAACTGCTTTGGCAATCTCTTCAAGTTGAGTCTCTGACTCAATTGAACATGGTCCAAAAATGTATTCAAACTCAGTAAATACACGCTGACCATTTACAATAATTTGGGGGTTAATTTGCGCAACTTTTAGGCTTTTAATTGCCGAAATTGTGCTTAAATATGTGTCTTTAAAAGTCATTTAACCTCCCTTAATTTGTGTCTTAAAATCACTTACATTATAGTTTATTTATGGTACTTTTTGTTATTTTTTAAACTATATGCGCGGTATAGTTGCTCAAAAAACATTAGTCTGAAAAGCTCGTGCGGAAAAGTCATTTTAGAAAACGAAAGCAATTTGTTGGCTCTTTGTTTAACTAAATCCGAAACTCCAAAACTTCCACCAATTACAAACACTATGTCTTTGGCTTCATTTTCTAGTTTTTCTAAGTATTTAGAATATTCAAGTGAGTCCATTAAATCACCTTGCACGTCTAAAAGCACAACAAAGTCACTTGGTTTAATTTGTTTTAAAATGTCTTGAGACTCTTTTTCTTTGTCTTTGACTTTGATTTCAATAACTTGGATTTTAGGAAGTTGCTTTAAGTAAAACTCAATTCCTGCTTTGATGTGGTTTTCTCTGATTTTGTCAACTGCGATTAAAGTCATTTAAAATACCACCTTTGTAATTTTCTTAGAATCTGCTAACTTAAAGTCTAAATTAGTAGGATCAGAAATACACTCAACCAAAGCAGACTCAACGGCCTGGCGTGAATTGCATTCTTGGCTGATGTGTCCAATAAACCAGAAAGACTTTTCTTCGCGAGGTCTTAGAATTTCTATCAAGCAAGCAGCCTGTTGATTTGAAAGATGTCCGTAGTCTGATGAAATTCTTTGTTTTAAAGAAAGCGGGCGTTTGGAGTTTTTAAGCAAATTATGGTCATAGTTGCCTTCTACAAAAAAGAATTGACTACCTTTGATTTTTTGAGTTGTTGAACTTGGCAGACTGCCTGTGTCGGTGATGTGGACATATTTTGAGTTTCCGCTCCAAAAAAAGACACCACAAGGCTCGGCTGCGTCGTGGATTGTCGGAACTAGTGAAAAATTTAATTCACCTAGTTTAAAATCCGTTAAATATTGGTGTGTGATAAAAAGATTTTCGTCAATTTTATGCTTTTCAATCAATGCTTTTTTAGTGCCGGGTGTAGTAATTATTTGGATGTGTGGATACTTAGAAACAAGGGCATGTAGACCACTTGCGTGGTCTGAGTGTTCATGCGAAATAACTACAAATTTAACCAGATTTACATCAATTTCTAGTTCTTTTAGACATTTTTCAAAATATTTAACAGAAATTCCAAAGTCTATCATAAAAATAAGCCCAGAAAAACGGTACAAAACACAGTTGCCAGCGGAACTACTTTTTAAGGAAAATACATTTAAATTAAGCATCTTTTATTTTGAATAAAACCTCTTATATGCTATATTATACGTGTTATGTTTTAAATTAAAACTAAAGGAGATTTTATGACTATAAACCCATTTAAAAAACTTTTTGCCTTTGTTTTAGTGCTAGTATCTGCATTTACTTTAGCATCATGCCGTTCGCTAAATTTAAATGTACTTAACCCCGATACTGTTTACGCCAAAACAGGTAAATATAACGTAACAAACCGTGAACTTTACAATAGACTAAGATATACCGCAGGTTCTTTTTTATATGAACTTGCCAACCGCCAAATCTATAAAGAATACTTAAAGAAAGTTAACTTCTCCGACACTAAAATTTATGAATACACAAAAGAGGTTATCTTAAAAGAAATTCTTGGAGTTGGTGAACTTAAGGATTTAAAAAAATACTTAAGAACCAGCAAAATCAAAGACGAACAAATTCTTGAAAAAACTACTAAGTTTTTAGACAAGTTAGTCCTTGAAGGCAAAGTTCCAAACACTAACGTAACTGACCTTGCTCAAGAACTGACTCAAACTATTCGTGAAGACAAACGTCTACCTGACTACCTACTTCAAGCGAGAGACTTAAAGGTTGCTGAATACTTATTTGCCAAAGACCAAATTAAAAAAGATCTTGCAAACAAAAGAAGCGACTACTATGTAACTGACAAAAAAATCAAAAACTACTACAAATCAACTTACCGTTATCAAGACTACACAGTTTCTTTCTTAAAGGTTGATTTACTAAACACTAAAGAATTTGAAACTATCATGCGTTTATTTAAAATCAAACGTGCTGCAAACAATGTTTGGTATGAAATTCCTGATGTTAACAAAATTCTACAAGAAAAAAAATTAGACGAAGACGCTAACAAATACGTTAAAAAAATCTTAACTGACAACCCAAAAATTTTTGGCAATGTTAAAAACGACGGCACATCTCAATTAAATAAATATCAATTAAACGAATTCTACACACTTTACGAAATCAAAGAAAGCCGTAAAGCGGAAGACGGAAAAGCAGTAAATTAAGGGGGATATGGTTCGGAGGGGTG
>CAUTRH010000012.1:0-9188 GCA_963540905.1 uncultured Acholeplasmataceae bacterium
ACTGAGTCTGTGACTCCTGTAAACTTACCTGTACCTTTTTTTACAATATCAATGTCTTCTGGGCGAAGTACAACTTCAACTGCTTGGTTTTTAGAAAACCCTGAGTCTACGCACTCAAGTTCTTTGTGGTCAAAACTTACTAAAAAGTCGTCTTTCATGGTAGCGGGTATAATATTAGATTCACCAATAAAGCGCGCAACAAAGCGGTTAACTGGTTCATTGTAAATGTCAACTGGAGTTCCGATTTGCTGAATTTCTCCTTTGTTCATGACAACAATTTTGTCAGACATAGTCAGGGCTTCTTCTTGGTCGTGAGTAACGAAAATAAAAGTAATTCCAGCGTTTTTCTGCATTTCTTTTAGTTCATATTGCATCTCTTGACGAGTTTTTAAGTCAAGAGCCGCTAGTGGTTCATCCAGTAGTAAGACTTTTGGTTCGTTAATTAAGGCTCTAGCAATCGCAACTCGCTGTTGTTGACCACCAGAAAGTGAAGAAACTTCACGGTTTTCAAAGCCTTGTAGACCAACTAATTTTAAGTATCTTAAAACTTTTTTAGCAAGTTCCGCTTCTATTGACTTAGCCGTTACTCTTTTCTTTTTAAGTTCGGCGATTTTCTTTAAGTTGTCTTCGGTTTTCTCGCCTCTTTTTAGCGCTTTAATTTCTAAATCAATTTTGGCATTTGGATGCTTTAGCGCCCAAACTTTGGCTTTATAGGCCTTTTTTAGCTCTTTTAACTCTACTTTGTCTTTGGTTTTTTCAGACTTTTCTAAGTATTCTTGGTAAAGTTTTTTAATCGCTTCTTTTAATTTAAAACGGTAGTTTTTAATTCTAAGCGGAAATGCGATGTTTTCAAAAACATTAAGGTGCGGAAAAAGTGCGTATTTTTGAAATACGGTGTTAGTTTGTCTTTTGTGTGCTGGCACTTCAACTATGCTTTTGCCACAAAACAAAACATCGCCAGAACCAGGGGTTTCAAAACCACCAATGATTCTAAGTAAAGTGGTTTTACCACAACCAGAAGGGCCAAGAAGTGTAACAAATTCGTTGTCGTTAATGTTTAGAGAGACACCACGCAAAACTATTTGGTTGTCAAAACTTTTCGTGATGTCTTTAAGTTCAATAAGCGGGATTTCCAATGTCAGGGCCCACCTTAATTTGCTTTCGCAAACTGAACTAAAAAGTCAGTATCTGGGTTGTCGTAGTATGTTGACATCGCCTTATAAAGGGCTTTTCTAGTGTTTATGTCAGCAGTTTCAGAAGGTGTTAAACCTGAGTCTGCTTGGAATTTTTTGATGTATTTAACAGTAGTTTCATCAATATATCCGTCTGTACGCATAGTCTCTGAATTTGCTTTAAGTAAGGCAGCATAGCGAAGAGATAAATATCTTTGAATGACTTTTGCATCTTGGTTAACTGTGTCTTTTTTAATGTCTTTCTCAAGGAAAAAGTCTTGTTTGTCGTTTAAAGTGTAGGCATTTTCGCCTGGTAATTTTTCAACTTCAAATGGGTTGTTTTCTTTGTCAAGTGTTTGCCATTTGTTTTGCGTGTGGTCAAAATAATGCCAAAAACCTTGAGTGCAAGAAAGTGTGATTTGTGGTTTTGAAAAAGTCGATTGTTGCAGCACATAGTAACTTTGGTAAATGTTTTTACCAAAAGTTTCAGTTCCGTACAGTTTGTAGCCTCCGCCATATTTTAAGCAGGCAGCTAAAACTTCGGCAGCAGATGCTGAGTTTTGGTTTACCAAAACTTTGATATTATAAGGTTTTTTGCTTTCAAGTTTACCTTCAATGATGTGTTCTTCTTTAGTTTTTGAGTTAACTAATTTAGCGTATGGATTTTCAGTTTTTGGGAGAAGCGCACCAACAATAGTTTCAAGGGCACCAAGTTCGCCACCTGGATTGTTTCTCAAATCTAAAATTAAAGTGCTGTCGTTTGAAGTTAACTTAGACTTTTCTAGTTTATCTAAAAGAGAGACAAAAGCATCGCCAGTAATATCTTTTTTAAACTCACTAATTCTAATAACCGCGGTTTTTGGATCTGCTGTATTTAGTTCTTCAACTGATCGGTGGTAAGTTTTTCTTCTTTCAACTTCAACAATACGCTCATCGTTTGCGTCTTTGCTTTGTACAATTAACTTAACTTTGCCGTTGTTTTCATCAGTTTGAGTTCTAATCATTTGAACAGCAATTCTTGCGCTGATGTCTTGAGCCTGTTCAAAATATAATTTTTCGTCATTATTTTTTGTGTTAACTACCCCGAGAATTTCGTCAGTTGGATAAAGTTTAGCAAAAGCGCTTGACTGCTTGTAGACAGTTTTGACAATCAATCTAGGAAACTTTGCTTGGTATTGAAAAGAAACACCGATTTCGTCTCTAGCCTCTTCTTTTTGGTCGTATGGTGAAGGTTCACTTCCTGAAAGTTCAGGGTAGTTTACAAACACCCTTGAATATCTGTCTAAAACTGAGCTCATAAAGTTTTCAAGAGAGCCGTATTTAAGTCTATCAAACAACTGTTCGTCTATGTCTTTGTAGTAGTTTTGTTTGTAGTAGTCAAAAATTTTTCGCTGTAGCTGATCTATTTCTCCGCCGCTTTGAGTTTCTTTGTTGTCAGGAATTATCCAGCGTGGATCGTATAGTTTGCACGCACTTAAACTAAGCACGCTTAACAATGTTAAGATAAATAAAAATATTTTTTTCATATTAAAACCTCTCTTATTAAAATTATTTTGGGTGTTTAGACAAATACAGGTCAATGTATTTAAGTTCTAATAAAGTTTTTTTGTCATTTGGTCTGAACTTAAGGATTTTTTTGCACTTTTCTTTAAGTTCAAGAAAGTAATTTTCATATCCTTCTTTATTTAAAATAAAGGGTGAGTAAAAACAGTCAAAAGGAGTTTCAGGTTTCTCGTTTTTTAAATTTAAAACAAGAACATTATAGTATACGTCTTTGTCAAAAACAATGTATTCGTCTAGTAGCCAAAAGCATTTTTTGTTTAAAAATTGTTTAAGTTCTGCTAATTTTGAGTGCACAGAAACTATGTATTTTCCAGGTCTTGCGAGTTTAAGGATTTCAATCGCAGTAATTCCTCCAACTCCCGAGATATTACAAACCTCAAAATTAACGCTAACTTTTTTAAAACCATTTGATAATATAAAGTCGCAATTGTAACCCTTTAAATTACGTTTGGCGTTTTCAAGAGGCAAGACTTTATTGTCAACGGCTATCCCTTTTTTTAAGTTATATTTATCAAACAAGATTTTTAAAAAATATCCGTGGTCGCAGCCTATGTCTAAAACTACACTTGCGTCTTTAGAAAGTGATGCTAAAAACTCAAGTCTATTGGTTTCTTTCATTTACTTAATTTAAAATCTCGCTGGCTTCTTTAGCAAAAGCGTCAATTTCTACTTTACTTGAAGTTGTAGAGACTTCTTTTGTAGTTGCAGCAATAAGTTTCCGGATTTTTTTAATGTGCGCAAGAATTTTAACAATGTCTGCAGTAATCGCCGCTGGCTCTGTGCTTTCGTTGTTCTCAACTGTTTCAATGGCAGTGTTAATTTTCTTTAAAATCTCTTGTCTTTCTGCAGGCTTTAGGCCTTCTACTGTTTCAAAGTAGACCTTAACTTGAGTGGCTGTTTTGTTTTTGCCATATAACTTACTTTCAATTAAGTGAGTTAAAATCGTAAAAAGTAAAATACTGTAACTTTGAAACTCAAAGTGTCTAAGGATATCTCTTTTAATTAAAGCAATAGCGTGTTCCTCAATTTCTGAGTTTAAGCAGTGTAAAACTAGTGTGTTCATCGCATGTCTTAGTTTCTCAATTTCTGAGTTAGCCTTTGGCTTAACTGTCGGTTTAAGCGTTGGTTTGACTTCAGTGCATTCTTTTAAACTTAAATCTATGTTGAGTTTTTTTTTGGTTTTGGCGATAAATAAGGTCTTAACTGTCTCATCTGCATATTTAAAAACTTCTTTAAAGTTGTTTTTAAAACGCATAACAGAAGTAATGTCAGAACTATCTACTTGACTTACTATTTTGTTAAAAAAGTAGGTTAGAATGTCTTGTTTTTGGCTAAGTAATTTATCAATTCCTGCCTTTCCATTAACCTGAAAATACTCATCTGGATCTTGTTTATTTGGAATATTTACTATATAAACATTGGTTTTGGGAAACCTTAAAAACTTAAAGGCTACGCTTTCTGCAGCCTTTTGTCCAGGTAAGTCACCATCATACATTAAAACTATACTTTTTGCGTTTTCAACAAGCGTCTTTAAGTTAGTTTCAGTTAAAGTAGTTCCCATTGTCGCGCAAGCATTTTTAAGTCCTGCGTTAAAAAGCGCAATGACGTCAAAAAAACCTTCAACTAAAATTACTTCTTTTTTAGGGTTTTCTTGAAGTGCATCAGACAAGTGATAAATTACTTCTTCTTTTTTAAATACTAAAGTATCTGGTGAGTTTACGTATTTTGGGTTATCATTAGATTCAGTTAAAGCACGACCAGAAAACCCAACAATTTTACCGCTTACGTTTTTAAGCGGAAACATCACACGGTTTTTAAAGAAATCATAAATACGCTCACCGTGCGTGCCAATAAGCGAAGTATTTTTTAAAGTTTGTACAGTAACTCCTTGTTTAATCAAGGTTTCCGACATTAAGTTATCGTTAAGCGCAACACCTATTTGAAAGTGCTCAATGGTCTCTAGAGTTAATCTGCGCTTTTCGGTTAAATAAGTCAAATACTCAGCCCCAGAGTTGGTTTTAAGTAAACGCATGTGCATGAACTTAGCAGCCTCTGCGCACGCTGTGTATTCTTTTTCAAGCGGGTCCGGTTTATATATATATCCTAAATTTAGTCTTTTAGAAAAATAATCAAGCGTAGCTTTTGTATCTAATTTCTTAAATTTCTGATAGAAATTAAAAGGAGCGCCACCAGTTTTACAAGACATGCAATAGGCAATGTTTTTTTCAACAGAAATAGAAAGTGAGGGATTGCTATCATTGTGAAACGGACAAAGTGCTTTGAAGTTCTTGCCAGTTTGAGTCACCGCTATCCCTAGTTCTTGAACTAACTCTAAAATACTAATTTCTGAGTTAATTTTAGTAAAGATGTTGTCTTGATTTGTTTGCAATTTTTTAAAGTTTAATCTTATTTAGCAGATATTGATTGATATCTTTAATGTTGATTCGCTCTTGTTGCATGGTGTCGCGGTCGCGAATTGTCACGGTTTGAGTGTCTTCGCTTTCAAAGTCCACGGTAATACAAAAAGGTGTACCGATTGCATCTTGTCGGCGGTATTTCTTTCCAACAGACCCACCACTTTCTTCTAAATAACAGTCAAAGTCTTTGGCAACTTGACGGTAAATTGACTCAGCGAGTTCCGAGTGTTTTGCCTTGTTTAAAGGAATGATTGCTGCTTTGTATGGCGCTAAAAATGGAGAGATTTTAAGAACTTGGCGAATATCTCCGGCTTCCACCTCTTCTTCTTTTAAGGCGTTTGAGATAAACATAAAAAACAAACGCTCAACCCCGACACTTGGCTCCACGCAGTATGGTACAAAACGAGAGTTGTCGTCTGGATCTAAATAACTCAAATCCTCACCTGAAAACTTCTGATGTTGAGAAAGGTCGTAGTCAGTTCTAGAAGCAATTCCCCAAAGTTCATCAAACCCCCACGGAAAGCGGTATTGAATGTCAGTTGTGGCGTTTGAGTAAAACGCCAAGGCTTCTTTTTTATGATCTGAGTAAACTAAGTCAGCAGGGTTAACTCCCAGATCTGTTAAAAACTGCATACAGTATTTTTTAAAGAAAGCAAAAACCTCAAGTTCTGTGCCAGGTTTTACAAAGTACTCAAGTTCCATTTGTTCAAACTCACGAGTTCTAAAAATAAAGTTACCGGGCGTAATTTCGTTGCGGAAAGCCTTGCCAATTTGGCCAATTCCAAATGGCAACTTAGCGCGAGTTGTTCTAAGCACGTTTTTAAACTGAATAAAAATGTTTTGAGCGTTTTCAGGACGCAGATAAATTTTGTCTGTGCTGTCTTGGACAACCCCTTGGTAAGTTTCAAACATCATATTAAACGCACGAAGTGGTAGCCACTCGGTTTTTTGACAGTTTTGGCAAGGAATTTTATGCTCAGCAATATAGTGCTCAATTTCATTTGTTTTCATGCCGTCAACGTCAAAACCGTTGAAGTCAAAAACTAATTTGTCTGCTCTAAATCTTTGGTTGCAGGCCTTGCATTCAATTAACGGGTCTGAAAAACTTTTGACGTGTCCAGATGCTTGCCAAACTAAGTTGTTTAAAAGAATTGGCCCGTTAAGTAGTTGGTTGCGTGGAAACGCTTGGATGAAGTATTTAGTCCAGGCTGCTTTGATATTTTGTTTAAGAAGTGCGCCCAGTGGTCCGAAATCCCAAGTATTGGAAAGTCCACCGTAAATCTCGCTACCTTGGTAGACAAAACCTTGCTGCTTACAGTAAGTAACTATTTCTTCAAAGGTAAGTTGTTTTTCATTTTTTTCCATAAATTATTCTTCCTTCCAGTTTTTAAGCATTAACTTCTCAATGTTTTCGCTAACCGAAACTACGATGTCAAACTCCACTTTTTGTTTAAGTTCTTCTCTGACTTGCATCGCTAAATTCTTCTTAAGTAGGTTAATAGCCGAACCGTTTTTGCCAATTAAGATTGCTTTTTGGCCAGGTTTTTGACACACAATTTTGACAAAAAACACGGTTTTTGTGCCGAGTTCTTGAGTGCCTTCTAGGGAAACCGCTACTTTGTAAGGGATTTCTTTGTCGTATAGTTTAAGCAGTTGCTCATGGACAAACGACAAGATGTATTCACTATAAGTTTGCGAACTGTTGTAGTCAGCCGGATAAATTAACTCGCTTACCTTAAAGTAAGGCAAAGTGAGTTCAATTAGTTTATCTATGTTTTTTAAAGTTACATTAGAAATTGGAATAAACTCAGCGAACTCGTGCACGGCTTGAAATGACAAAATGATTTCAAGAATTTTGTTTTTCTTTAAGATATCTTCTTTAGTAATCACTAAAATTGTCGGGATTTTTTCGCTCTTTAGAACTTTTAGTACTGGTAAAAAAGCATCTGAATACACACGGTCTACCAGCAAATAACAAACATCACTTCCGTAAATTGCGCTATATGCCTCTTTGGTAACTAGAGTTTCTAGTTGAGTAGTTGGTCTAAAAGTAATCCCTGGAGTGTCTACAAAGCCGATTTGAAAGTTTTTAGTGGTCTTAACTCCAAGTAGTGCTTTTTTGGTAGTCTCTGGTTTAGGGGAAACTGCTTGCACGCGGTAGCCTAAAATGTTGTTAAGTAAACTAGACTTACCAGTGTTGGGAGCGCCAACAATACACACCGAACCTGCTTTAAATTCGGTCATTATCTAAGTCAAAAGAAAACGGCAGAAGTTCAGAAACAGTAGTTTCTTTGATGTCTTTTTTGGTGTTAGTTAAAACTACTTTCATGTCTTTTGGACAAAGTTCAGCGATTACTTGTCTGCAGGCTCCACATGGAGAAATTGGTGTGTTAGTCTTGGCTGCCACAAAAAGTGTTTTAAAGTCAGCCTTTTGGTATCCTTGTGACATTGCAGAAAAAAGCGCTGTACGCTCAGCGCAATTGCACATTGAGTAGGCTCCATTTTCAATGTTAAAACCTAAAATAAACTTACCGTTTTTAAGTTCTAGGGCAGCGCCTACTTGAAAGTTTGAGTAAGGACAGTACGCCATTTTCATAGCGTCAAGGGCTTTACTTATGCCAATCATATTTCTTCCTTTCCATTCCAATAAACTTAAGGATTTTTTCAGTTAAATCCATCATAACTTGTTCTTCTTCTTTGGTTTCGTGGTCATAGCCTTTGACATGCAGATAGCCATGTACTGCCAGAAAACAAAGCTCGCGTTCATAGGAATGTTCATATTCTTTTGCCTGTTCAAGGGCTTTGTCAAGCGAAATAAAGATGTCACCACAACTTTGTTCATCAACTTCATCAGGAAAAGAAATGACGTCAGTTGGTCTGTCTATATTTCTGTATTGTTTGTTTAAGTTATGCAGATAAGCGTTGTTTGCTAAAATTATTTGCAGGGTTTTTGTGTCATCTATGGTTTTAAATAAGTGAGTAAGTAATTTAACCTCTGCTTTAATTTCGCGGTCGCCTAACTCAGAGAAAATATTAACGCGCATTTTTTTCGTAGCGGTCAACTATTTTCATGACCAGTGGGTGTCTAACTACGTCCATTGGCTCAAACTCAATGAAACGGATATCTGAAATATCGCTAAGCAGTTGTTTAGCCTGAACTAAGCCAGATTGAACTTTGGCAGGCAAGTCAATTTGAGAAATATCACCAGTGATTGCCATTTTGGAGTTAAAACCAAGTCTGGTTAAAAACATTTTCATCTGTGAACAAGTGGTGTTTTGAGCCTCGTCTAAAATCACAACGGCGTCTTCTAAGGTACGTCCACGCATATAGGCAAGTGGTGCGATTTCAATCAAACCTTTTTCAATGTAAGAAAGAGTTTTTTCGCGACCCAAAATATCGTAAAGAATATCGTAAATCGGAGTTAAGTAAGGATCAATTTTTTCCTTTAAGTCGCCAGGTAAAAACCCTAAGTTTTCACCGGCTTCTACAACAGGGCGAGTAATTATAATTTTTTTAACGTTTTCAGCTTTGAGTTCGTTTAAAGCGTAAGCTACTGCGATAAAGGTTTTTCCGGTTCCAGCAGGTCCGGTTGAAAAAACTAAATCATATTTATTTAAAGCCTCAAAATAAACGAGTTGCGAGTAAGTTTTGGGAAATAGTTTTTTACCCTTTGCCGTGTAGCCAATTGGTTTGGTGTTTTTATACAATTTCTCAAAATTATCAAGATCGTCTTTTTCGGCTAAATTAGCACAATACGCCAGGTCTCTTTTAGAAAGTACGATGTTGCTGCCAACTTTAAAAAGCGAGTTAAACATTTGCGTAAAAATCACTTTTTCTTGTTCAGAAAAAGTCTTAGCGACAATCGCGTCATTGCTGACTAGAAACTCTCTTTGAAAGTAATCAGAAATTGCTTTTAAATTTTTGTAGTTAGCACCAAAAATATTGACCAAAGCATGAGGATTTTCAATTTTATAAATATATTTTGTCTCTGTGTTCATCAACTAACATTATATCATTTGCCCAAGTTCAAATAAA
>CAUTRH010000013.1:0-9098 GCA_963540905.1 uncultured Acholeplasmataceae bacterium
TTCTTATGTCTGCGTTTTTAAACTTCTTGCGAAAAATTAAGCGAAAAGGAATTGAGCCAAATAAATAAGCAAGTAAGCAAAGTAGGATAACTAAAAAAATGTTTAAGTAAGTGTTCACTAATTTTAATTAAAAAGGTTTAAAAAAATAGTTTGCTTAGTTTAAGTTAAGTTCAGAAAGGTAAGTTAAGAAACGAACATTTTTGCTAACTTTGGTCGGAATTTCACTAACTTTTAGTGAAACTACCTTGGTTTCTTTGCCAAGATATGAAATGTGTTCTTTAAAGGTAAAGACTAGTCTTGGTGTGCCTTTTTGCATTTTTGGCTCAACTTTAGCGATATTTTGATTTAAAAAGGTAAAAAGTACGGTTTCTTCTTTTACTTTGTTTAAACTAACTAATTCTATTCTGTCTGTCTTTATTTCAAAAGCAGCGTGTTTGCATACAGAAATTTTGGCAGCAAACGAAAAAACATCTCGTTCTTTAAAGTGGCTAAGCAGATTTTGCACTTCGTTTTGCTGAAAGCGGTTGTATAAAATTAGCGTAGAAATTAAAAAAACTAAGAAAAAGAAAGTAGGAATAATTGAATATACCGACTCTTGGCGAGAAATTACGATGTAAAGAAGTACAGCCAAGGTAGAAAGTAGGGCAAGTAGACTAAAAAGTAGGGCAAGTAAAAAAAAGATTTTTTTATTTCTCATCATCAAACTCCTTATTTGATTTAATGTCTTTGCGTTTTAAGTGCGGAAACAAAATAACGTCGCGAATAGATTGGCGGTTGGTTAGCAACATAATAAAACGGTCAAGTCCAATACCCAGACCTCCAGTTGGTGGCATTCCGTATTCTAGGGCTTCTAAAAACTCAGAGTCTAGTTCACAAGCCTCGGCGTTGCCAGATGCTCGCTCTTTAAGTTGCGCCTCAAAACGTGCGCGTTGGTCAAGTGGATCGTTTAACTCAGAGTAGGCGTTGGCGTATTCTTTTCCAACAATAAACACCTCAAAACGACGAGTAAAACGAGGGTCTGGTCCTTTTTTGGCTAGTGGCGAAATTTCAACTGGGTGTCCGTAGATAAAGGTTGGCTCAATTAGTTTGTCTTCTACGTATTTTTCAAAAAATGCATTTATAATATGCCCAATTTCAAAATGAGGCTCAACTTTGATGTGGTGACTATCTGCAAGTGCTTTAGCGGTCTCAAAGTCTTTAATTTCGTAAAAGTCAACATTTGCGTATTTTTTGACAGCATCTACCATGTGTAGACGAGCAAATGGTTTTGCAAAATCCAACTCAAACTCACCAAACTGAACTTTAGTTGTGCCAAGGACTTTTTTGGCAACTTCGCGAAAACTAGTTTCACAAAGTTCCATCATAGTGTCTAAGTTAGCGTAAGCCTCGTAGACTTCCAAAGTTGTAAACTCAGGGTTGTGAGTTGAATCCATTCCTTCGTTTCTAAACAGACGAGCGATTTCATAGACTTTTTCCATCCCGCCCACAATTAGTTTCTTTAAAGGAATTTCTTGGGCAATTCGCAAATAAAACGGTATGTTTAGAGCATTGTGGTGAGTGACAAAAGGACGAGCTGCCGCCCCGCCAAGCGTAGGGTGCAAGACAGGTGTGTCTACCTCTATAAAGTCTTTTTTGTCAAAAAAATCGCGAAAGGCTTTAATAATTTTTGGACGCATAAAAGAGACTGCTTTAATTTCTGGATTAACTATTAAATCAAGATAACGTTTGCGTCTACCTTCTTCAACGTCTTGTAGACCGTGGAATTTGTCAGGCAGTGGTTTTAAGGCTTTAGTTAAGTAAGTGTATTTAGAAACTCTTACAGAAAGTTCGCCGGTGTGGGTTTTAAAAACTGTGCCATCAATGCCAACAAAGTCACCAAGATCTGTTAACTTCCAGGCCTGGAAGTCAGTTTCTTTGATATTGTCTTTGCGGACATACAACTGAATTTTGCCAAAGCGGTCTTGAATGTGCATAAAACCGGCTTTACCTTGCGCGCGGTTTAAAACCACACGGCCGGCAATTTTGACTTTTTTGTTTAGTTTTTCAAGATCCTCACCAGAGAAATCTTGGTATTTTTTAAATATTTCTTTAGTGTTAGAGTTTGTTTTAAAAGCGTGGCCAAATGGGTCAATTCCAAGTTCCTTTAACTTTACGACTTTATCTCGTCTTGCTTGTTCTTGGTCGGTTAATTGAAGTTCTTGCATTTGCTTACTTAGCCTCGCTTTCTGTATTAGTTTTTTTAGCAGTAGTTTTTTTAGGTTTATTTACGTTTTCTTTGGCAAGTTTTGCAAAGTCAGGAGTCCCACCTTTTTGCATGTCTACTCGCTCAAGGTGTCCAGTTTCGTGAATTTCGTGAATGTCTTCACGAGTCAGAGTTTCCACTTCTCTTAAGTAATAGGCAATCGCTTCAAGTAGTGGTAGATTTGCCAAAATTAAGGATTTCGCTTTTTCGTGGCATTCATTCATGAGTTTTCTGATTTCAAGGTCTATTTCGTGGGCTACTGTGTCCGAAAAATTCTTTTCACTAAAGTAGTCGCGGCCTAAAAACACTTGAGACCCAGCTTTTTCGTATTGAACAAACCCAAGTTCAGACATTCCGTATTGTGTGACCATCGCACGCGCGATTTGAGTGGCTTTTTCAAAGTCGTTATGCGCTCCGTTTGTAACTGAGGCAAACTTAATTTCTTCGGCAACTCGGCCTCCTAAAAATCCGGTAATTGACTCAGTAAGTTGTTCTTTGGTTTGAAAGAAAGACTCTTCTTTTGGCATCATTAAGTTGTATCCACCAGCCTCGCCACGTGGAATTATGGTAACTTTTTGAACTTCGTTTGCAGACTCTAAAAGCAGACCAATTACGGCGTGTCCGGCCTCGTGGTAAGAAACGATTTTTTTCTCAGTTTCCGAGTATTTGCGAGAAACTTTAGCCGGTCCCATCATTACGCGGTCTACACCTTCGTCTAAGTCTGAAATAGTAATCTCAACTCTATTAGCTCGTGCTGCAAGCAAGGCAGCCTCGTTCATCAAGTTTTCAATGTCAGCCCCAGAAAAGCCAGGAATGCGGCGAGCCAGGTCTCCAAGATTAACCTCGGCTGCTAGATTTTTGTTTCTAGAATGCACTCCAAGAATTTTAGTTCTACCTTTTAAGTCAGGCAGAGACACGGTAATCTGGCGGTCAAAGCGGCCAGGTCTAAGGAGTGCTGGGTCAAGTACATCTGATCGGTTGGTAGCCGCTAGCACGATAATTCCGGAATTGGTTGAAAATCCATCCATTTCTACCAAAATTTGGTTTAAGGTTTGCTCGCGTTCATCATGTCCGCCGCCAATACCTGAACCTCTTTGGCGTCCAACTGCGTCAATTTCGTCAATAAAAATAATGCAAGGCGCGATAGACTTCGCGGTGTCAAATAAGTTTCTAACACGTTTAGCCCCAACTCCGACAAACATTTCGACAAACTCAGAACCGGAAAGTGAAATAAAAGAAACATTGGCCTCACCTGCTACAGCCTTAGCCATTAAAGTTTTACCGGTTCCAGGAGGCCCAACTAAAAGCACACCTTTTGGAACTCTGGCACCAACTTTGGTGTATTTAGCCGGATCTTTTAAGAAGTCTACAATTTCTTGCAGTTCATATTTCTCTTCGTCCAAACCAGCAACGTCTTGAAAAGTCACGTTGGTTTTCGCAGTTTTAACGTCGCTGTTGACAATATCTAGGTTTTGTTGATTCATTGATTGGTATGATTTGTAAATTAAATACAAAAACAAACCGCTAATTACAAAAGGCAATGCTGACAAAATAAACGAAAAAATATTGAAACTAGACTCAAGAACGTTGCTGTAAAGTATCTTTTTGTCAGTTGAGTTGTAGTACTCAACAATGTGTCTAATTTCACTGGCCTGTGCGCGGTCAATTCGCTCGTAAACTGTGGCTCTGATTTGCTTGCCATTTTTTTGGTATCTAAAGTCAATGTGCAAGTTACCAGCAGCGGTTTCGCGAATGCTTAGGTGTGTGACGGTAAGTTCTGATTTAATTAGTTGTTTTTCCAAATATTTTTTAAGAGAGTCGTCAAACTTATCGTAGCCAAGCGCAACATTTTTCGCACCCAGTTGAGTTTTTAGTTCAGCATATGCTACTTTTACTTTTAAATTATCGTAAATTCTTCTGCTAATTCTAATTACAAAAATTACGACAATTACAGTAACAATTAAGTTAATCCAAAAACTTTTGTTAGAAAGCAAATTGAATTTTTTTGGTTGTTTATTTGATTTATTTTGTTTCATTTATTAGTTTTATCCTTTCTGCTCACTTAAAACGCTGGGTTTCAGTAAAGCAATGTAGGGCAAATTACGGTAAAGTTCTCTGTAGTCCAGACCAAAGCCAACAATGAAAAGGTCAGGAATTTTAAAAGCAGCGAAATCAGGCTCAATTTCTACTTTTCTCTTCGTAATTTTATTTAAAAGCACCGCAGTCTTAACGGATTTTGCTCCGTTTTTAAATAAAGTTTCTTTGATTAAGTTAAGAGTTATTCCTGAGTCCATAATATCGTCAACTATCAATACATCTCGGTCTTTGACATCTGGCAGCAAACTAGAGTTCAGCAGAACTTTGCCAGTTGACTCAGTTCCGCCAAAATAAGACTTAGTCGACATATACTGAATTTCGCAGTTGATAGATAAATTCAAAGAATGCCAATCCAAAGCGGAGTCTTGTCAAAGTAAGCCTTGGAAACTTCTCTGGCTACTCGCTTAATTTGTCTTTTGATACTAAAGCGAGAAATTAGGACTTTTTGGATATCTTTTTTAAGTAAATTTCGCATAGTTCACCTATAAACTCAATTTTAAGAGTTTCGCCAACCCCAAGAGTGTCGTTTTTATATAGTTTTGGAATATAGATAATTTGGTCGGCTGAATCTGTTAAAATCGGATATTGCTTTCTAAAACAGAATGGTACTTTGGCGTCTTTAAACAACTTTGCGACGGTTTTTTTGCCATAACTGTAGTTAAGTATGTCGCCAGGCATTTGAGTTCTGACTAAAAAAGGTAGTTTAAGTGCACCAGTACTATATTCAATTATACAGTTTATTAAACTGGTTTGCGGGTGTTTTGAATTAAAACAAAGATTATCTATATTATATTTATATAATAGTGGTGGATTTGTTTGTTTTTTTAGCGAAAAATCTACGTAAGTTTTTTTAAAAAACCAGGTATCACTTAATTTAATTTCACCGTTTGGACGAGCGCTAAAAATTAACTTATCAATTTGCGTAATTTTCTTTAAATTAAAAGAGACTTTGCTTTGATTTAATAGTTCTGTCAAAATATATAGTCTAATGTGCAAAGGATGTTTTAAGTATTCAGGAATTGGAAAAATATCTTTATTTTGAATAAAGTCAAGAGCAGTTTTTTTAAGGCTTGAGTCAAGTGACTGAAAAATTTCTGAAAGCAAAAACATTCTGTCTGTCAGTTTAGGGTTTTGTTTTTCTAGTTCAGGAATAACTAAGTTTCTAAATTGGTTTTAAAATTACTCTCGTCTTCAAAAAAAACGAGTTTTTGATTTTTTGCGTATTCGTACAACTCAGATTTTTTAATTTCTTTAAAAGGCTTTAAAAAAATAAATCCGTAGTCTTCGTGTTTAGCGTCAAAACCACTTAGTGATTTAAACATACCTTGACTGACAAAGTTCATCAGCATAGTTTCAGCAAGGTCATTTGAGTGGTGAGCGGTCACGATTAAGTTTGTGTTGTTTTCCTTAGCAATTTCTTTTAACAAGGCTATTCTACAGTCTCTTGCGAGTTTTTGGAAATTACTATTTTTTTCAATTTTAATATCTTTAAGTACTACTTTTAAGTTGTTAACTTGAGCCGTTTTCTCAACTAGTTTTGCTTCTTTTTCACTGGCCTTTCTCTTATGGTGATTGAAATTTACCACAACGCAATTTAGTTTTATTTTAATTGCTGCATCTAGTAAAACCATACTATCAACCCCACCAGATACTGCTAAAATAAAAGTTTTTTCAGGGTAAGATGTTTGAATTTTTCTTAAAGTATTTAAAATTTTTTTCATAATTTCTTTATTTAATATATAATATTATAACACAAGCAAGGTAGGTGTTTTTCACAAAACAAGGAGCAATTATGTTAATTTTGGCCAGTCAATCACCACGTAGAATTCAAATTTTAACAGAACATAATTTTGGTTTCAAAGCCGTTAAACCAAGTTGGGATGAAAGTAAAATAAGTGCTGTAAATTGGCGTAGTTACGCGACTATACAGGCTTATTTTAAAGCAAAATCTGTTCTGGAAGAAGAAAACTTATCTCAAGACGATATAGTATTGGCAACAGATACCATAGTAGTTTTAAAAAACGAAATTTTGGGAAAGCCAGAAACCGCTGAACGTTGCTTTGAGATGCTAAAAAAGTTAAATGGTAAAAAGCACAAAGTAGTTAGCGGAGTGGCAATAATTCACAAAACAAAAGTCTATTCGTTTAAAGTAACGACTTGCGTTTATTTTAAGAAAAACAGCGACGCAGAAATTCAGAAATACATAGAACTTGCTAAACCTTTTGATAAAGCAGGCGGATACGGTATACAGGATAAGGAAAACAATTTAATTGAAAAAATTGCTGGAGACTACTCAAATGTTGTTGGTATGCCAATGGCTGCTTTAAATAAAATTGGGGAAATTTTAAAATGCGAGGCGAAGTAGATCAACTTAAATTAAATCGAGTTAAACAAACTTATTTTGTTAAGTTAAAAGAAAAAAACTTTACCTTCTTAGAAGTAGGTTACCTTTTTGCTTTATTTTTTGAAGTAATTTTTTCGGCGATAATTGTTTATTTAGCGTTAAACTGGCAAAGCAGTTACAGCCTTACAAGTTGGCTGAATGCCTTTACTATTTCATCGGTTTTTGTTTTCTTTATTGGCTGGGTGATTTTGATGGCCAATAAAAATATACTGTCTCCACTTTTTTACGGAACAAAGTCTTTTTTTACAGTCTTAACTGGACAAAAACTGGGAGAGACTTATTTTGAATACTGCCAAAGATGGACAGAAAAACCAATTAAGCGTTTCTACTATATTTCTAATTTCTTAATCGCTTTAACGCACTTTTTAGTTTTTATTATTCTTTTAATTGTCTACTACGCTAAATAACAGATTATGTGCTAGTTTCTTTTATCTAGATGCGGTTGCCTTTCTGATAATTGCAGTGGTGACAAAGTGTTTGTAAATTATTTAAATCGCTTTTTCCACCTTTAGAAATCGGATTTATATGGTCAATTTCTAAGTCTTCAGTATCACCGCATTTAACACAACGATAGTTATCGCGTGCATAAATCGCAAATCTAACTTTATTTGAAACTCGTGCTCTTTCTACTTTAGAAATTGAGTCCCAAATTTCAGGATTCAGATAATAATCTCCTCGTTTTTCTTCAATCATTCCGATAAGTTCAACAATTGTCTCACTATCAAATTCGTCTTTTTTATAGCTAATTAAGCGACCATTTATTAAAGACCTGTAGATTTTAACTAAAATTGAAAACTGAGTTACGGGTTTTTTAACTCCTTTTGATATCACGTTTGTTAATACTTGTTTTAAGTATTGTGTGTTTTTAAAAGGTATAGCGGTGTCAAAGTCAAAAACCAGACATTCGTTTTTAACCCTTTTTAAATAAATTTCGTGTTTTTACAATTTATCTTAGCGTATTGTATGTTTTCTTTAACTTTTTCTTTTAAAAATCTTAACTCATAAATTAAAAAGTCAACAGGTTTAACTATTTCAAAGAAATGTTCGTTATCATAAATTTTTTCTAAATTAAAATTTTCAACTTTATGGAACTGATACTGTAAATTAAGTTCTATTAATTTCTTCAAACCTAAACTGTGTTTATAAACAAAGTCATAATACTGTTCTTTTCTTGAACTTATAAAAAAGAATAAAAAAATTATTGCCGAGAGCAAAACTGTTAAACAGATTAAAATTAAGAAAATTGACATTCCCCCCCGATTTTTAAGTTTCAAAAAAGTTTCTTGGTTATATTATTTAAGATTAGTAAATAAAGATGACTTCCAGTAAAGAGTATTCTTTACTGGAAGTCTTTTTTAAAAAAATACATAATAAGCCATGTTCTGTATTTAAACAATCATTTATCTAATGCATGTGCATTCCGTTTGTCTCTTCTTAATTTGAAACAAAAGCGGTTCCCCTACCAAAATTTGGGTTTCTAGCTTGTGGAGTTTACCCGTTTCACTTGAACTAAATCAACTCGTCTCTGTGGCACTTTATGAAAATAAACATTTTCGTCGTCAAGATAATACTTATCTTGCCCAAGGTTATTTATTGCCTTGGCACAATCACTACTGGCATCACAGCCAGTGCTAGCATGGACTTTCCTAACGTTTCCGCTCGATTGTCTGTGTATTTTTTTACTTATAAGTTAAAACTATTTAGTTTTGTTTTTCTTAAGAACTTCTTTACGAGATAGATCAACTCTACCTTTTTCGTCAACTCCGATGCATTTAACTAAAATTTGGTCACCAAGTGAAAGCACGTCTTCTACTTTTTCAATGCGTTCAAGTGCGATTTGAGAGATGTGCATTAAACCTTCTGTACCTGGCCAAAGTTCAACGAAAGCCCCATATTTTTCAATTCTAGTAACTTTTGCTTCGTAAACTGCTCCAACTTCAACTTCACGAGTTAAGTTATATACCTTGTCGTAAGCCATTTGAATGTATTTAGCCTCAGGGTGTCTAATTACCACTTTTCCATCTTGAGAAATTTCAATATCACAGTTTCCACAATCTTGAATAATTTGATTAATTACTTTTCCGCCACTGCCAATTACATCTTTGATTTTATCTGGGTTGATGTTTAGAACTTTAACATGTGGTGCGCAGTCTGCAACTTCTTTTCTTGGCTCAGCAATGGTTGTTTGCATGTGGGCAAGTAAAGCAAAACGCGCCTCTTTAGCATCGGCTAAAGCCTCGGTTAAAATGGCTTTGTCAATTCCATCAATTTTAATGTCCATTTGTAGAGCAGTAATACCTGCTTTGGTTCCAGCAACTTTAAGATCTATTTTTGATTTTTCAAATTGTTCTACGT
>CAUTRH010000014.1:0-9018 GCA_963540905.1 uncultured Acholeplasmataceae bacterium
CACGATTGTGGGTAGAGTTGTTTCAGATGAAGATAAAGTTTATGAGTTTGAAGATGGACAAAAAATTTTAATCTTAACGCTGGCTGTCAGACGCCCTTTTAAAAATCAAGAAGGTGCGTATGACACTGACTACATTAGCATTAAATTAAGAAATAATTTATGTACAATCGTTCCACAATACAGCAAAAAAGGCGATGTTTTGGGAGTACTTGGTAGACTACAAATTAGAAAAAACGAACTTAATGGTAAAAACTACCAAATTCCTGAAATCATTGGTGAGCGCGTGGTTTTCATTTCCCCAGTTAAGCAACAAATTGAGGTAAATAAGGAAAGCACTATCACCGAAAAAAGCGAAGATAAGCCTACTAAAAAAGGCAAAAACGCAAAAACTTTAGATTAGTAGCTGGTTTGGTCATCGACACTAACTAAGTAAAAAAGGACAGCATTGCTGTCCTTTTTTATATATACAACCGGAGGTGAGTTGTATTTAAAATAAATCAAATGGAGGTTCTGAACGGATTTGAACCGATGATGAGGCTTTTGCAGAGCCGTGCCTTACCAACTTGGCTACAGAACCAACAAACACAGTAATTATACAACAAACTGTGCTTTATTTGGCTTTAACTAAAAGTTTTTGTAAACTAATTTGCTTTTAGCCCGTTTAAGTTATTGCCATTTAAAAAGTCTTTAACCGAAAGTATTTTTTTCCCGTCTTTTTGAATTAAAATGATTTCTACAGAACCGTTTGCGCAACCTATAAACATACGCTTAGCGCTGACTTCTATTAGACCAGGTTCTAAAGTTTTTTCTGACAACGCCGCTCTAAAGACTTTAAAAATAGTGCTGTTTTGCAAAAAGTAAGCGCCCGGTTTATCGGCATTTGCGTTTATTTGGGCAAGAACCTGAGTGTTGTTTTGCGCAAAATCAAGTTTTTCTAATTTTTTTGCAGGTATATACGCGAAAGTTGCGTTTTTTTCGCATTGCGCAACAGGCTTAATTTTATCTAAGTTTGCTAGAACTGATATCAAAAGTTCTCCACCTATTTCTGCAAGTTTTTGATTTAAAGAAGTAAAATTATCTGTTTCTTTAATTTCTACCTCTGTTTGACGATAGATAGGGCCTGAGTCCATTTTAAAAACTGTTTGCATAATAGAAACACCAGTAAATTTTTCTTGGTTGTAGATTGCCCAAAAAACAGGAGCACCTCCTCTGTATTTCGGAAGCAGAGAAGTGTGAACATTAATTACTTCAAAAGAGTTTAGCAGTTCTCTCGGTATCCACATTCCAAAGGAAGCAGTGATTAGTTTATCTGGACTAAGTCTAAACAGCTCTGGTAAAGTTTCTTTTAAGTTGGAGCTACATATTACTTCTATGCCACTTGCTTTTGCAAACTCAATTAAACCTTTAGTTTCCTTGTTGAATTTCGGCAAGTTTTTGACAACCAATGCCAAAACTTCGTGGTAAGTTATCAGTTTGTTTAAAATTTCTTTAGTGAAGTTGTCATTTCCAAGCAGTATAAGTTTCATATTCCCTCTTTTTTAAGCCTTATTTTAATATCTAAGTTTATCTGCATAAACTCAGAGCATTTTCCAACTAGATACTTGTAAATATCTTTTTTAGAAAATAGGTGAGTTCTTAAAATATAGGTGTCTTTATTTAAAATATGTTTAAAAAGTTCTTCTGGTTGCAAAAAGTTAGCAATATCTAGTGTTTTTAAAAAACTGTAGAGTTTTTTAAATAATTCAAACAGTGAACTGCTTTCGGCGTACAACATATAAGTTTGGCCAAACGGGGTAAGCGCTTGTTCTTTACGGTAAGTTTCTTCTTGTCTATAAAACTGAGCGATATCTTTAACCAGCAAGGTGTCAAGCACTGTAGTATTAGTTTCTGAAATTAGGTAAACGTTGGCCTGAGCAGCATATTTTAAAGTTCTTGCTAACTTTAAATAGTTTGAGTGATTAAAATATGGGTTTTTTGAGTTAAAAAGTAGTTCAGGTAAATATACACAAATCGTTTTGACTGACTTTAAATACTTAATTGAAATGTTTTCAAGATTTGAAAAAACAAGTCTATCTGTGGTTTTGATTTCCTTTTTTTCTAAAAAGTCTTTAAGTATTTTTAAATCATTTGGTTTTGCTATATTTAGTTTTTCTAAAAAATACTGATAGAAATACTGAGCACCTACGCTTAGTTTTAAAAACTCGGATTTTTGACACACTTCACATTTAAGTTCTTTAGGTAAATATAAACTACAAAACTGACAAAAATAACAAGACTGAACGCTGTCGTATCTAAGGTAGTCAAAACAACGTGGGCACCTTAAAACGTTTGCGCACTCTGCACACTTAACAAAGTTAGCGTACACCGTGTGATCTGTTAAAAACAAGGTATTTTTGTTATTAGCTAAATTATATTTCAAATTAGCAATAACTTCTTTTGACACTAAAGAAAGGTCTGAGTTTTTAAGTAAATCAGTGACTATAACTTGTTTGATCTCACCTAAATCGGCTAAATAGTTTAAGTTTTTTGGCTTAGTTTTGTAAACTAAGTCAAAACTAGGAACTAAAGAAAAAACAGAAACTAAAAGACCTTTTAAATTAGCAATAGTTTTAACGACTTCTGAAGTTAAAATACCCAGTTCTGTGCTGCTTTCAAAAAAGTCATCAAGTAAAATTAGATGCTTTAAACCATCAATATGTTGATACATTGCTTTTTCAAAACCAATGATAAGTGCAAACCCAGGTTTTTCAACTACTTTTTCAAACTGTGCAACTTTAGCATTGGTATTTAGTTTATCTGCTGAGTAAATTAAAGTTTCTTCTGGTTTTAATAGACTGCTAAATAAATTAACAAAGTAGTCTAAGTTGATTGAGTTTTTTAAACAAAGTAAAACTTTATCGCCGTCTGTTTTGGCTATGTTAATTTGATTAAATAAACTATCAGTAGTGTCAATTAAATGAATTTCAATGTCGTTTTGTTCTATGTCAAGTGGTTTTTCAAAAATATCAAAAAAACGAGTTTTTTTAGTCTTACTTTGTTCTACCGTAAAGTAGTTTCTAACTAGGTTTTGTTTTTTTAAATTAGCGATTTCTTTTGCGTATTTTTGTTTTAAAGTTTTAGTTAAAGTTAACTCATGGTTTTTAAAAGGTAGATTAGTTTTAGTAGTTTTATCAAGCAAGTGTAGTTTTTCAATCGCCTTTAAGTTAACTAAAGGTGAAACTACACTTAAAAATATATCAATTTTTGGCAAAAAACTTAACTTACTAAACTCTAAAAACAAACTAAACTGCTCGTTAGAAACAACAGGTCTTTTATCTAAAAACTTAGTGCAAAACTTAATAGAACTACTGTCTTCTTTAGTTTCTGTTTTAATTTCTAAAATAAAACCTAAAACGGTAGACCCTGCGAAGTCTACTAAAACACGTTGCCCTAAAAACATCGCTTCTCTGTACTCTTTTTCTACTTTATAGGTGTATGTCTCTAAACTGCCCTTAAAACTACGGGCAATTAGCACCGAGATAAAAAACATTATTTTAAGTTTTTCAGAATTTCGTCTATTTTGTTGCCGTATTCCAATACTGTGTCTATTTCAAATCTCAGTTCCGGAATTTTGCGGCAGTTTTTAGAAACAGCTAAAGCAAACTCGTGTCTGATTAGTGGAGTCTTTTTTTCAAGTAGTTTTTGGGTATAAACAGCGGTTTCTTGTTTGTTGTCAAAAATCATGTAAAAAACTTTTAAAACTGACAAGTCTTTTGAAAGTTTAACGTCAACTACATTAATGTAGCCGGTAATTTCGTCAACTATTGTTTTGTTAATGGCTTTTGCTATCTCTCTTTGAAAGTAAGACTGCATGCGCAAGTGAGTCAAAGACATGTGCTTTTCCTATTGTGGTCTTTCAACTTCTTTTAAAACAGAAGCCTCTATGACGTCGTTTAATTTAATGTCTGAAAAGTCTTTGATTTTGATACCGCAGTCAAAACCAGTTTTAACTTCTTTTGCGTCGTCTTTAAAACGGCGAAGTGTTTCAATTTCGCCTTCATAAACTACTTTGCCTTCACGAAGCAAGCGAACTTTTGCGTCTCTGGTAATAGAACCTGAAACCACAAAGCAACCAGCGATTACATCTTTTTTGACTTTAAACAGTTCTCGGACCTCAGCAGAACCAAGTACTACTTCTTCGTATTCCGGTTCAAGCATGCCTTCTAGCGCTGCTTTGATGTCATCTTCTATTTGGTAAATAATGTTGTAAGTTCTAATTTCTACACCTTTAGATTTCGCAAGGTCCCTGATTTGTGCAGACGGACGCACGTTGTAAGCAAGCAAAATAGAGCCCGAAGTATTGGCAAGCAAGACATCGGTTTCATTTATTTGTCCAACCGATTCGCGAACTACCGAGACTTCTAGACCTTCGTATTTTAAATTAGCAAGTAGTGCGCGAATTGCTTCAATTGAACCATTTACATCACTTTTAATAATTAAGTTTAAAACTTTTTTCTCATTTGAAAGCAGGTCTTCAAGAGACTTTGGTTTTGTGACTAAACTTTGAGTTTTTTCACGGTTAGCACGTTCTGCTGCCACTTGTTTTGCAGTTTTTTCGTTTTCAAAACAAATAAACTTATCACCTGGTTTTACAGAACTTTGCAGACCAGTTATCTCTACAGCGTCTGCTGGCTCTGCTTTCTTTAAACTTTTGGCGTTCGCGTCTACTATGGTTCTGACTTTACAGTAAGCGTTTCCGACTACTGCGTTGTCGCCAATTTTAAGAGTTCCGTTGTCAACAATTACGGTCGCTACATTGCCGCGACCCTTGTCTACTCTCGCTTCAATTACAGTACCGCTGGCTTTACGATTAGGATTGGCTTTTAAGTCTTCAAGGTCAGCAACAAGCAATATCATGTCAAGCAGTTCATCAATTCCTTGATTTTTCAAAGCAGAAATTTGAACAACTGGCACGGTTCCACCCCAGTTTTCAGTTAAAACTTCGTACTTAGCGAGATCCCCAAGTACGTTATCAGGGTTCACACCTGGCTTGTCACATTTGTTGATAGCCACGATCATCTTAACTCCGCAGGCCTTCACGTGGTTAATTGCTTCTTTGGTTTGTGGCATCACAGAGTCGTCTGCCGCCACTACTAAAACAACGATGTCAGTAACTTTGGCACCACGTGCACGCATTTCTGAAAATGCAGCGTGGCCAGGGGTGTCAATAAAAGTGATTTTTTGGTTATTTTTAACTACTGAGTAAGCACCGATGTGTTGAGTAATCCCGCCGGCTTCGCCTGAGGCTACTCTGGAATGTCTGATAGTGTCAAGCAGCGTAGTTTTTCCGTGGTCAACGTGCCCCATGACAGTTACGATAGGTGCTCGCTTAACTAAGTCTTTAGGGTCATCTGCTTGAACATGCTCGTCAAACTGAATTAGTTCTTCTTTTTTATCTTCAACAACTTCGTATCCAAGTTCTTGGAAAATAATTGTCAAAGTGTCTTTATCTAATACTTGGTTGACATTGGCAAAAATTTTAAAACTTAGACAAGTTTTAATAATTTCAATGGGGGAAATGCCGATTTGTTTAGCGCAGTCTGCAATAGTGCTTGCCTGATTGTAGACAACTTTTTGGGTTTTTTGTTTATTTTTATTAACTTTAATACTCATTTTAACTCTCCTTTCCCTTGAAAATAAGTTTTTGAAACTCCAAGAAAAGTTCTTCTTGGACTTCTATTTTAGTTTGTCTAAAAATCGCTTTTGCAAATTTTAAAAAAGTAATTTCGAGGTTTTTTTCAATATAAAATCCGCGGTTTTTTTGTACTTGGTATAAGTCTATCTTAACTTCGCCAGACTCAACAAAAAAACGAATTAAGTCGCATTTGGCAAATTTCTTTTTACTAACCACACAAGTGCGTGGGTTATTTAGCATCAATATACTATTCCCTCTTCATAGGCTTGAGTGGCTGATTTGATGTCTATTTTTTTCCATTTTATTGCGTTCATTGCCAAACGAACATTTATACCTGCTTTTCCAATTGCCAAAGAAAGTTGGTCGTCTTTAACAATCGCAGTTGCTGCTAAGTTTTCAGTGTCAATTGCTACAACTTTGACAATTTCTGCCGGAGTTAGTGCATTCTTAATTAAGTCTTCTGGGTTTTCTGAATACTTAAACAAGTCAATGTTTTCGTTGTTAAGAGCACGGCGAACATTGCGGATACGAATGCCGTTTTCACCAATACAAGAACCAACCGGATCAATGTTTTCGCGGTTTGACTTAACACAAACTTTTGAGCGTTCTCCGGCTTCGCGAGAAACACCAATGATTTCCACAATCCCTTCTTTGATTTCAGGAATTTCTTGTTCAAGTAGTCGCTCTACTAACTCAGGGGCTTTGCGAGAAAGTTTTAAGTTTATTTCTCTTTCTTTAGAAACTGAGGTTAAAACCACTTTCAAGGTTTCGCCTTGATGAGGGTTTTCAGTCTCAAGTAATTGATCGTAGGGAATAAAGGCAGAAATGTCTCTGCCAACGTCTACGCGAATACCTTTTTCGTCAGTTGAAATTACACGAACACTAATAATTTGGCCAACTTGGTCTAAGAAATATTGAAAAATATTTTCTTGATTAAGTCCACGAATTAAAATATTAAACTGATCTTTGACTTTTTTAGCGGCGTTGTAGCCAAACTTGCGTGGGTCTACCTCTTCTTCAATGATGTCGCCAACTTTGGCACGTGGTTTCTTTTCATGTGCTTTTTCTAAAGTAATTTGCGAAATTCTTTTGCCGTCAAAACGTTGAGCCTCTGAGTAACTTGAAACTACTAGGCGCTGTGTGTAGACATTGACTTCTTTGCGCTCTTCGTTAATATTTACACGGCATGACTCAACTCCGTGTTCAGAGCAGCAACCTAGCTCAAGCGCTCTTTTAAAAGCATCTTTAACGCGTTCGCGGTCTACTTCGTAAAGTGTAGTGATGCGGTCAATTAGTTCAACTAAATCTTTTCTTTTCATTTTTTTCTCCTTGTTTTTTTAAAAAAATTACTACTCAAGTGTAATATTTGAAAGATTTTGAAATTTGATTTTCAGAGTTTTTTTAACTGCTTTAATTTTAGTTTCAAAGTAAGCGTGTTCTTCGTCTAACTCAGTCAGTGTAGCGCAACCCTTAAACTGAGGTGAAGTGAAACAAAGAGATTTACCTAAATGCTCTGTAAACTCAGCCTGGTTTTTAGCCGTAACATACAAGCCTTTTGATTCAACTAAAAAACCATGTGAAGTGCTTAGTTCTGGAAACTCTAAAGACAAGGTTTCAGAAATTTCGCCCAATAGGTCTGAGTTAACGGAATTGGTGTCCAGAGTAATTGAGATGTAAGGTTCGCCAAACTCAGTAGTCTGCTTTACTGAAAGTACTTTGATTTTAAAAATTTCTTCTACTTTTAATTTAATTTTTTCAAAAGTTTCTTGCAAAATAAACTCCTTTAATAAAATTGAGTGGCTCGGCCACTCAATTCAATGTATCTATTAACTTGCCTATAAAGTATACCACAATCCAGTTGTTCTTTGGGATTTAAGGGTTTTTGTGCTTATTTTTGGTGTTTTGTGTAAAACTTTGTGAAGTGAAGCGTTAAGTTAGTGATTTCTGAGAAGACAAAAAGCACAGCACTGAAGCCAAAAATAGTTAAAAAGCCGCGCCAGGTAATGTGGCGGAAGTTAACTAAACTAAATGCTTTTCCACCTGGAATAAAAATCAAAGACATTTGCAAAGCAAAACAAACAATGACAGCAATATTTAAAAACCAGTTAGTTTTTTGTTTATAAAAAGGTTGTAGACGGTTGCGAGTAGAATAGACAAACATAAACTGAGCAATACAAAGTGTGTAGAAAGCCGCGGTTGAACCAAACAACTCTTTAAACTGATTTAAAGTAAAACCATTGCCGTAGTAAGAAAGTTCTAAGTTAAGGGAAGTTGCCACGTGTGGAGCGATTGAATGATAAGCAATTAAGTAAGCCGCGGTTGCAGCCAATCCAAGCACCACGCCTTGTGTAAAGATTAAAACACCTAGTCCATTTTTAAAGAAACCGGCTTTTGGGTCTCTTGGTTTTAACTTCATCACGTTTTTATCAGTTTTCTCAAAAGCAATCGCAATTCCGATAAACGAGTCTGTTGCTACATTAATCCACAAAATTTGAGTTGAAGTAAAAGGCTCAAGTTCTTGTCTAAAGACAAATAGACCGATTAGCGAAATTACAAAAATTGTAATTAGTTCGCCAATATTTGAAGCAAGTAGAAAATGCAGGGCTTTTTGGATATTTGAAAAAATCCCACGACCCTCTTTAACTGCTTTTAAAATAGTTGCAAAGTTATCGTCAGTTAAAATCATGTCAGCCGCACCTTTGGCGACTTCTGTTCCAACTTTACCCATAGCGACACCAATTTGTGCTGTCTTTAAAGCAGGGCCATCGTTGACACCATCTCCGGTCATTGAAATAATTTTGCCGTGTTTTTGCCAGGTTTCAACAATTCTAACTTTGTTTTCAGGTGAAACTCGTGCATAGACTTTAATGCTTTTAATTTGCGAAAAAAACTCGTCATCTGTCATTTCATCTAACTCAACACCAGTAATTGCCAGGTCTGTATCGGACTCAATTATTTTTAAGTCTTTGGCAATAGCCTTTGCAGTTTGTACGTTGTCGCCAGTTATCATAATCGTTTGAATACCAGCTAGTTTTGCGTTTTCAATAGCAACTTTTACTTCTTCGCGAGGTGGGTCTTGCATAGCAATTAAACCTAAAAAAGTAAGGTTGTTTTCTTCGTCTGTAGTGTATGTACTGTTAATATCGGTTTCTTTAAAAGCAACTGCAAGTACTCGATATGCCTCGTTTGCAAGCGTAGAAATAGCAGGTCTTGCGGCTTCAACTTCCACGGTATTAGTACAAAGTTTTAGTAAAACTTCAGGAGCTCCTTTGACAATCAAGATTTTTTTGCCTTTGATTTGATGAACTGTTGACATCAATTTACGCTCAGAGTCAAAAGCAAGT
>CAUTRH010000015.1:0-8765 GCA_963540905.1 uncultured Acholeplasmataceae bacterium
GCTGGGCGCAGACCTTGCAACTAACTCAGTTTTTCCGTTTGCTTTTAATGCTGCAGTTTCAGGAGTTCCAACTTGCTTAATTTCAAGCCGCGAAACACTTTCTGATAACTTTAAACTAAACTTCAAAACTTGGCTAAATGATTATTTTTTAAAAAAACTATATTCAAAATACCCACTATTAAATGTCAACATACCAACTAGTTTGGCAAAAAGCACCTGCATTACTGAACTTGCTGACTTTAAAACTACTTATCAGTTTTTAAAAGAGGAAGCCACCGGCACTGCTTTGGTTTTTAAAACTATGGTTTCGGTAGACGCCAAAATTTCTACAACTCAAACCGACCTTATAGCCGTTGAAAAAGGTTTAATTTCGGTTACTCCGATTTTAACTAATTTCACCGATTTTGCTAAAATTTAGCCAAAAATCTAAAAGTTTAGTATAATTTTTAAGTAGAATTAAGGAATATTTGTGAAAGATTTTAACATTCATTTTTTTAAAAAAAGCGAACAGCGCCCGGCTATCAACGGAAACCTTCATGCCTATCTTTTGGCGGTTGGCGCGTATTCTGTTGAAAACGAAAAAGACGCAGTAAAATACGTACTTAGGCATCCTGATTTACAATTTAAGGCTGCTTTTTACATTACTCGCTCATCTTCTGTCCCTGAACTTTGGAAACTAAACCCTGAGTACTACGACATCAACTTCCGTCTGTCTTTTCCGTTTGTCTCACCAACTTACTTCGTTGAACTTATCTTAAATAGAGTTAAGCATTTATGCGAAACTTTTGGGCTTGTTGTTTATTCTGAGTTTTTTAAAGACATCTTACCGTTTGACCAAAGCCAAGTTCTTGAAATTTTTAAATACATCAAAGGACAATACAAAGTCAGACACCCAGAAGAGTTAATTAGTTACCTGCAAGTATCTCCGCGCACGGCTACACTTGCTTTAACTTACTTAGAAGAATACCGTGCACTTTCTCAACATTTTAGCGAAACTGGCGTGTTTGTACCTAGATACAAACTACTTAAAGACAACAAAAACAACGCATATTTTGCGGTCGTTTGGCCTGAGAAAACCGGGCTTTTAGTACCGCCTGTTCTGGACTTAGTTTATCTTGAACAAGGCGAGCACTACCGAGTGCTTGACTTTAAGCAGATTAAAGAGATAGCTGATGCTTACCTTGAGCCTGTGCCCGGGTTTTTAAAGGAAAGTAAAATTATTCCTTTAAAGCGTGCCAAAAAAGTCCAAAAACTTATTTTAAAACATAGACTACCAGATGTAGAAAAGCAGTTTACTGAATGCAGACTGCATAATTTAGTTGATTAGGAGGAAATAATTATGGAACTAAATAAATACATAGACCACACAAAATTAGGTGCATACTGCACAGAAGAAAGCATCGTTCAACTTTGCAAGGAAGCAAAAGAATATAAATTCAAATCAGTTTGCATCAACCCTTGCTTCATCCCACTTGCTAAACAAGAACTAGAAGGCGCAGACGTACTAGTTTGCACAGTGATCGGTTTCCCACATGGCGCGACAACTACTGAAACTAAAGTTTTTGAAACCAAAGACGCAATTAAAAAAGGTGCTGACGAAATTGACATGGTTATCAACGTGTCTGACTTAAAAAATGGACACAAAGACCGAGTACTTAAAGAAATTAAGAAAATCAAAAAAGCCTGCGGTGAACGCGTACTTAAAGTTATTATTGAAACAGCACTTCTTACTAAAGAAGAAATTAAACTAGCGTCTAAGTTAGTAGTGCGTGCAAAAGCAAACTTTGTGAAAACTTCAACTGGTTTTGCTGAATACGGTGCACGTTTTGAAGATGTGGCTTTAATGGTGAAAACCGTTAAAGGCGCGGCTGAAGTTAAAGCATCTGGCGGAGTTAAAAACAAACTAGACGCCGAAAAGATGATTGAACTTGGGGCAACCAGAATTGGAACTTCAAAAGGTCTGCTTATCGTTAAAGGAGAAGAAGGTGATTCCAACTCCGCATATTAGTCTAAAAGACAAAAGCCAAATCGCGCCGATTGTTTTAATGCCGGGCGACCCGCTTCGCGCTAAATATATCGCCGAAACTTACCTAAGCGATGTTGTGCAAATCAACTCAGTTCGCAATATGTTTGGCTTCACTGGAACTTATAAAGGCAAAAAAGTTACAGTTTTTGGCTCCGGCATGGGCCAACCTTCAATTGGAATTTATTCATATGAACTGTTTGCTTTCTACGGCGTTGAAAAAATTATTAGAATTGGCTCTGCTGGCTCTTACCACGCAGACCTGCCAGTTTACTCAGTAGTCTTGGCAGACGCAGCCTACTCAGAAACCACATACGGTCTGGCTTTGATGAACTACCAGTCAAACATAGCAACCGCCACTGCTTCTTTAAATGCTAAAATCAAACAGGCAGCTGACAGCATCGGAGTAGAACTGAAAGTCGGGTTGATTCACTCATCTGACGTGTTTTACGCAGACAACCCAGTTTATGAAGAAAAACGCAAAAAAGCGAATCCTCTATGCGTAGAAATGGAGTCATTTGCTTTATTTTTAAATGCCCAAAAACTAGGCAAACAAGCCGCTTGTCTTTTAACTATTTCGGACAACTTAGTGACAAAGGAAGTCACAACTGCACAAGAGCGACAAACTTCTTTTAACAAAATGATGGAAGTCGCTCTTGAAACTGCTTTGCTTTAATTTATAAACTAAACATTTTAAGCAAAAATTAACTAAAAAAAAGGGGTTAGTAAATGCCAGCAGATATTTTAAATCCAGTTAGATATAGACAAGATTTCTTAAAAGAGCACGCAGACTCGACTAAGGCTTATTTGGCTGATTTAATTGAAAAAACTAATACTTCCTTAACTGAAAACCAACAAGACTGCAAAGAAATAAATCATCTTGACAAAGTGCTTGCTAAAACTAAACGTAAGTTTGGTTTATTTAAAGTAGGTTTTGGCATTTTACTTACCTTTTTAGTAATTTTACTGCTCGCGTCAATTGGTGGTGCTTACTATGTTTTTACAGAACCCGATATTCCACTAAGTCCTGCGGCTAAATACTCTGTATTTATAAGTTTGATTGTAGTAGCACTTGCTTTTATTGCATTTATTGTTTTTATTTCAGTTTTTGTTTCTAAAAAAAGTAAGAAGTTTAAAGCAACAATTGCTAATTTTGAAGAAATAATTGACACCAAAATCCAAGAGACTTTTGCTAAATTACAAGATTTTTATAGTAATTTCAACTATAGTCAAGTTTTCAATCAGATGCAGACGCAAATTCCGGAAATTGAGTTTTTAAAGTCAGCAGACAGCAATTTTGTTGCCTACATTGAGAAAAACTTTGACCCACTTTACATGCCAAGTGAAAATACTTCGCCAATTGCCTACAAAGCAGGTTATTTTTATAAAAACCCATTTATAATTGCGATGTATAAAGATATGAAAATGGTGCCGCACACCTACACCGGTAGTTTAGCAATCTGCTACGAAACTGGATACGGTGAGCATAGGCGAATAGTTTCAGAAACCCTTTACGCAACATTAGTTAAACCTAAACCTGAGTATCAGTATTTTGCTTTAAACTCACTATACGCCCAAGCAGTTCCTGAACTTGAGTTTACTAAAGACTCACTTTCTGACTACAACCCTGTTAAGCACGACAAATACATTAAACAAGTTGAAAAAACACTTGCCAAAATTGAAAAAACTAATTCAAATTTCACACCAATGTCAAACACGGAGTTTGAAGCGCTTTTTCCGGCAACTAATCGTTCATCTGAACAAAAATACCGCGCATTTTTTGGGCAAGTTGCCCAACAAAACTTGGTCAACTTTGCAAAAACATTACCATCTGGCCGCCTCTATACCTACGCAAAAGTGCACAACACTAACGAGGTTATAACTCCTGATTTAACTGATTGTTTTGCCGTAAACCCTTTAGATTTAGCAGGCCATAACTTAAGTGAGTTTTTGGCCAAATACCAAAAATACGCACAACTTTTAAGCGCTAGTCTTTACGACAGTTTTATTCCTTATCTTGCAAACCCAGTTTTACTAGAAGGCAATGTTTCTCACCAGCCTAATTACACAGGCGAAGTATCCAAATTAGAAAAACTAGTCTTACTTGCTAAGTTAGACAAAGCAATAATGCTTCCAAATGAGGCAGGAATTGATGACTACATTGTTGAGCTGGTGCCAGAATATGAAAACGTTTGTCGTGTGCATTCCTTTAAAACAGAGCCACGTCTTGACTACGTTGTTGTCATGGGTGGAGACGGTCCACATCAAGTTCCTGTACATTGGACTGAGTATATTCCTGTTTTTGATGAACGCACATTTGAAGTTTCAAAAAATCCAGAAGGCTCAAATTATTTTAAAAACAACTTATTTGAAACTAGTCAAGCATTTACTGAAGAAAACTCAGTTTCAATTGTCAAATAAGGCTATTTTAAGATATAATATTAAAGGTAAAGATTTTTTTTGAGTTTTAACTTATAAAACTTAAATAGGAGATATAAATGGCAAATTTATTAGATGAAGTTAATGGTCCTGTCCTACAAGACGGCCAAGATATTAATGTTATTGGCAAGAGATTAGACGCAAAAGTAGGCTGGGGGTCTACCTTATTTGAGTTCTTACTGTGGTTTCCGCTATTGCTTCCCGGTTTAATTTTCTTATTTAAAAAAATTAAGGCAAGAAACTTTTTTATGCGTCTTGAGCAACAAATGCAACGTGCTGCTTCCAAGGTGGACACTTACCTTGAACACCGCGTAGAAATGCTTAAAAATGTCGCAGTTTTAGTCAGACAACAACTTAAACACGAAAAAGATGTCTTTGAAGGAGTTGCTGCTCTGCGTGGCGGGGTAAAAACTGGTCAAATCAGCGAAGAGACAAGAAACGACATCCAGGCTCAAGTTGACCGCGGCTTTTCTCAAATCAATTTAGCATTTGAGGCTTACCCTGAACTTAAGTCAAACCAAGTTATTGAAAGCGCAATGCGAGATAACACCAACACCCAAAGAGAAATTACTGCTTCAAGAATTTACTACAATGACATTGTAGATCAATGGAACCGTAATTTATTTGTTTGGCCAACTAAGCAAATCGTGGCTGCTAAAATGGGGCTAACTACTAGAATTCCGTTTGCCGCATCTAAAGAAGTTAAAGCCGCTGCTCGTCAAACTTTCTTTTAATTTAAACACATTCCATCTTAAATATTAAAAAAGGACATAATTATGAGAGATAAAGTAAAATTAGTTTGCACATCTTGCAAAGAAGAAAACTACTACACAAATAAAAACAAAAAAACTACACCCGATAAACTTTCTTTTAATAAGTACTGTGCACGTGAACGCAAAACTACCCTTCACACTGAAAAGAAATAATTAAATTAACTTAAATTAAAATTAAACACGGTGAATTTCTTAGCCTTTTAGTGCTAATTGGTTCATTTTAAAGAGGTATTATATGGACAAAAACCGCCTAGAATTTATGCGCAAATTCTTTTTAGACAACCCTAAAAGTTATGGTTATGAAAAGGCTAGTCAGTATATTTATGAAACTGACCGCAAGGCTTTCAACAAAGCCTGCCGTTTATTTAACTTAGATCCGGCTCAGTATCATTTTAATAACTTTATGTTAGTCAAAACTCCAGATCTTTTAAGAAAAACAACCTTAAACTTCAAAGTTATTCTAAAAGACAAAGATACCCAAGAAGTATTTTATGAAACTGCTAACTTAACTCTGTTGTTCTTTGCACCAGACTCAATTAAAATATACACAGCAAGAGCAGATTATAACTACGACTTTATTTACCCGATTTCTTCAACAGATGTCTTGTATTCAGATGTAGTTTCTTTAGACACTGAATACAAATTAGACGACATTGCAAATCCTCGCCGTGAAACTTTTAACTTAGTGTTGAAATTTTCAAACGGTTCTAGTTATGCTTTTCCACTTCGCGATCGTTTATTTACTGGTGAATACCCTGAGTTTGAACCAACTGAAGTTGAATACGGTTTAATTCACCAAATCAAAGGCTTAATTCGTTAGTTTTAGACAAATTAGTTATGAAATTAAAAAAGACCAGGTTAACTGGTCTTTTTTAATACTTAAATTTTGTCTAGCAGTATTCTTGTTCAAAGTGTGAATAGCGGGTTTGGTTTATTAAAAGCGCTTGAATAAAATATTCAACTTCAAAAACACGTTTATGTTCATTTAATTCTTTATTTTTATGATTTTGAAAGTATCTAACCACCCTAAAAGCAATTTCTGGGTGGTCAATAAAAGGATTGCGGTTCCCTTGAATTTTTTCTATTCTTTCATTTCGGTTAATTTCAAACTGATCAACTGGATCTTTTTGAAGTAGGTAAGCAAAGTCATCAACATTTCCAATATACGCGCCTTCTTTTTTATAAGTTAGACCATATGGCTCTTTTTCGGCGAAATTAAGTTCCTCGTAGTGAATTATCATGTAAAGCAAAATACGAATGGCGTCCCCACCATGTTTATAACTTGGGAAGTATTTGCGAGAACCTGCTAACTGTGCCTCTGCGTGATCGTCAAAATACTGACCATTTTCATTTTTTGCAACATAGTAGAAATTATTTCTGGCTGAGTTTACATTGGAATTGCAAACTCTTAAGTTATGTAAATCAGCAGCTAAATTGCGATCAGCACCTTTTACTCTTGGAACACCAAGTCTGGAGTTTACCCAAACGTGTTCACGGTTCCAAGGTTTGCCACCTGTCCATTTTGGTGCAAACTCTTCTCCGTTATACATACCCCAAAGTTTTCCGTTATCTAGTTTATCTGTTTTTGTTAAAAGTTGCCTAACTTCATTGTAAGAAGTCCAATTGGTATGTTTTTCTCGCGTAACTTTTCTAAGAGACTTAATAAACTCCTCATCATTTTTTGTCTGAAAATCCACACCTTGATAATAGGTTTTATCAAGTTCGTGTTCTTTATATTCGTTGTTTGGATTTGGTGTAGGTTGTGGAGTTGGAGTTGGTTCAGGCTGTGGCGTATTTTTGCACGAAATTAAAAAAACAACTGAAAAAATCATCAGTGAAACTAAAATAGTTTTTTTAAATATATTTGTAAATTGCATATTTTCTCCTTTTATTATTTCAAAATAGCAAAATTAAGAGATTAAAACTTTGGTTGAATTTACCTAAATACAATACTTTTTACCTTGAATTTTTACTTTTGTTTTTTTATAATGAAAATAACAGAAAGGAGTTTAAAAATGACAGACAAAAGCAGCAAATCAAGAATTATTGCATTTCTTCTATGTTTCTTCTTTGGTTTACTTGGAGTTCATAGATTCTACGTTGGTAAAATCGGAACAGGTATTCTTTGGCTTTTAACAGGTGGCTTATTTGGAATTGGCGCCCTTATTGATTTATTTGTAATCATCTTTGGTGGCTTTAGAGACGAAAACGGTCGTATTGTTTAGAAACCAAAAGCAATAATTTAATATTTTTTAAAAGCAACATAAGTTGCTTTTTTTTACTCTTGGAAGTTATATTGATAAATTTGCGAAAAAACAGGTTTTTGTTCTGTGATTTCACTTAACTTACCACTTGAGTAACTCAAGATTTTAAACTCTTTTGTGACCTCTATTTTTAACTTCAATATACCTTTTTTTGCAGGCATTGCAGTAATTTTAAGCAGATATACAGATTTGGTAAGTAAATCAATTTCAGTACTTTCATTTAAAGTCAGGCATAATTTAGAAAAAATCTCGCTTGCCTTAATTTGGTTTAAGTTAATTTTAGTAATTACTTCAAACTTCTTTAAACCCTTTTTATCTAATTTAGGATTAAACTCAGCAATCCCTGTTGATTTAAGTTCGTATTTATCTTTATTTGCATTAAGAGTTAATACAATAGTTGTCTCAAAACGCAAGTTTTTAAAGTATCCTTCTAAATACACTTCAACTGATTTAGTCTGTTCGCTTGCTGAAAAGTAAGAAATTGTGTAGGTAAATTCTGAGGCACTGTGCTGTGTTTTTAAGGCTTTGCTGTATTTAAAGATATCTGAGCCGTACTCGCTGGTAATTGGATTTACTTTTAAAAACTCTACTTTAATTGTCCCTGTATCTAAGTTTTTAAAGTTAGTGAAAGTTTTTACTTTTTTAAAAGACAGTTCTTGCCCTTGCTTTAAGTAGTAGGTAACTGACACTGAGTTCGTTAAGAAGTTTTTGTTTAACTCTAAAACTAAGTTAGAATGGTGCTTTTCATCTACATTAAGTAGTTTAAAGTCAGACTCAGTTAAATCAAATAGGTAGATACTTTTGTTTTCTTTACTTAAAATTAAGTCAGCGTCTTGAAAAGTCTTAGTTAAACTCTCTTCACTGTCTTCCGGCTCAATTGCAGGTTGCGAGGCTTTTTTAAAACCAGTTAATTTAAGGATGTGCACGCTAGAAAGTAGGTTTTTGTGCGCTAACTTGTAAGTTATGATAATTTCTTCGTTGTGGTCTTCAAACTTGGGTTTAATTAGTGTAAAGTCAGAATCCTTCCAACCATAGGTTTCTTTAAAACTATAAATAAAGTCGTCTGGGTCAACTTCGTCAATCGGTTTGCCTAAAAACTTATCTAAGTTTTTTACGAACATAGAGTTTGCTACAATATTTATCATACCGCGGTCCAGAGTTTTTGGTTTTTGAGGCTCAGGGCTAGGAATTGGGTTTGGAGTTGGTTTAGGTGTTATTACTTCATTTTGTCCTTTGTCTGGAATTGGTGCAGGTTTTGTTATTGTT
>CAUTRH010000016.1:0-8679 GCA_963540905.1 uncultured Acholeplasmataceae bacterium
AAAGTCTAGATTTAAATATTTTAAGGCTTTTTTAATTCTTAAAATATTTTCATCTTTTGGGTATCCTGTTCTAATGTAAAGGTGTTCAAGTAAAAGTTTTAATTTATCTTTCAAGTGCATTTTTAACTTTTTCAAACTCTTTTAAGTATTTTTCGTACTTTTCTTTTTCTAAATCAATTTTAGTAGCAGGAGCTTTTGATAAAAACCGGGAATTATTTAAAATCGACTCAGACCTTTTAATTTCAGCCTCAAGATGTTTAAGCTGTTCTTTTAGTTGTTCTGGGTTTTGTTTTTCTGCGTGTACAAATACCGAGAAATTAGCGTCAATTAACTCAGCAGACTCAACTTGGCATGCGTTTGCTAGGTTCAGTTCTGCTAGTTTTAAAATTGAGCGAATGTTTTCCAGGTTTTCAAAAAGTATTGCTTTGGTTTTTGCGTTTTTTGCAACTAAAGTAACAGATAGGGCTTTAGAAATTTTGTTTTCAGCTATATATGTGCGCACCATCAAAAGCACTTTTTTAAATATTTCAAAATCCGTAAAAACTGCCTTGTTATCCTCTTTTTTAGCCTTTGGCCAACGAGCACTAATTATGAGTTCTGAGTTGTACATTGAAAAAATGTTTTCGGTTACAAAAGGAACTATAGGATGTAGTAGTTTAAGGATTTGGCTAAGTACATAAACCAAAATTTTGTTAGTGTTATCTTTGAGTTCTTCAGTTCTTTTTTGAACTTTCGCGATTTCTAAGTATTCAGATGAAAAGTCTTGCCAAATAAAGTTTTGCAGAACTTTTGCGGCTTCTTGAAACTCATATTTTTTAAATAAATGAGTGTATTTTAAAATAGTTTCGTTTAAACTTGCCAAGATATAGTTATCTGCCAGAGTCTTGGCAAAAACCGCTTTCACAGGTTTTGTGTAATCACTTAAAATAAACCTAGAGATGTTCCAAAGTTTATTTAAATTATTCCAAGCAGACTCAATTTTAACGCGGTCATATCTAATGTCAGTTCCAGGAGATGATGAAGTTACTAAAAAATATCTTAAACTATCTGCTCCAAACTCTTTAATAACATCAAATGGGTTAATCCCATTATTGAGTGATTTTGACATCTTTTGTCCATCTGCTGCTCTGACAAGTCCGTGAATTAAAACTTCCTTGAAAGGGTCGGTTTTGGCAATATCTAGACTTTGGAAAATCATTCTAGAAACCCAGAAAAATATTATGTCATACCCAGTTACAAGCAGTTGAGTTGGAAAGAAACGCTCAAGGTCGCCTGGTTTTTGTGAAAGACAAGAAAGCGGCCAAAGAGATGAAGAAAACCAAGTGTCAAGGACGTCTTCGTCTTGTCGCCAACCTTCTCCAGGTGACTCAATTTGTGCTTTAATTTCTGTGCCCTTATACCAAACTGGAATACGGTGTCCCCACCAAACTTGGCGAGAAATACACCAGTCTAAAGTATCTGTCATCCAGTTGATAAAGATTTTTTTAAATCTAGCAGGATAAAACTTAGTTTTAGAACTACGCGCAAGTTTAGAAAAATAATCCATTTTTAAAAACCACTGAAGTGAAAGTCTAGGTTCAACTACAGTGTCTGTACGCTCAGAGTAGCCAACTGAGTTAAGGTGATCTTCTGCTTTGATAAATTGACCTGTTTTGCTTAAATCTGTAAGTAAATTTTCACGACAAACAAAACGGTCTTGACCTTCATATTTACCTGCCATTTCGTTTAATGTTCCGTCTTCATTCATACAAAGCGGTTTAGCTAGATTGTGTCTTTTGGCAACTTCAAAATCGTTTGGGTCATGAGCAGGAGTTACTTTTACAACACCTGTTCCGAAATCTTTTTCCACGTATTCATCAGCAATTATCGGAATTTCTGTGTTAGCAGTTGGAATTAAAACAGTTTTACCAATTAAAGTGCTATATCTTTCGTCTTTGGGATTAACCATTAGCGCTTGGTCGGCAAAGCAAGTCTCTGGGCGAGTAGTAGCAACCACTACTCCGTCAGTTTCGCTTCCTTTAAATAAATATTTAATAAAGTAAAGTTTAGACTTACTTTCTTTATGCACGACTTCAATATTTGAAAGTGCGGTTTTTGCCTGAATATCCCAGTTAATGATTTTATAGTCACGATAAATTAGACCTCGTTCATAAAGTTCAATAAAACGCTTTGCAACGATTTCAGAATGTCCTTTATCTAGTGTAAAAAGTTCACGAGAATAATCTAGAGACAACCCCATTTTTTGCCATTGCAGGCGAATTGTGTCTTCGTGCTCTGTTTTCCAGTCCCAGGCTGCTTTTAAAAACTCAGTTCTGCCTATTTCAAAACGGTTAGTGCCTTGTTCTTTAAGTCTTGCGTCAACTTTTGCTTGAGTTGCAACTCCGGCGTGGTCAGTTCCAGGAAAGTAAAGTGCAGCTTTTCCTTGCATTCTTTGAAAACGAATTACGGCGTCTTGCAGGGTGTTGTCGTAAGCGTGTCCAATGTGGAGAATTCCGGTAATATTTGGTGGTGGAATTACGACAGTAAAACCTTTGCCTTTTTCGGAAGGTAAAAAAGCATTGGCTTTAAGCCAACGCTCATAAATTAAATTATCATTTGCAAAACTATATTTTTTATCCATTTTGTTTTTCTAAATTAGTCTTTTTTAACGTGATAGCAAAGCCCAGTAATATTAGCACCAGAGTGCACACAAATAGTTTTAGTTAAAAACGAGCGAACTATCTTGATATCTGGACAATGCTCGCTTATTTTGTCTTCTAAATATTTAGCAAAGCGTTCATCGTCAATTGTGGCAATTGCCACAGTTTTTTCGTCAATCTCGCCTTTTTTATAGTGTTCAAAAAAAACATTAAACACATTTTCCAAGGCTTTGATGTGTGTGCCAATTGACTTTCTTGGCAAGATATCGTTTTGCTCTGAGTGGAAAATTGGCTTGATTTGCAAAATAGAGCCAATTAGCGACTGCATGCCAGAAACTCGTCCGCTTCTTTTTAGGTAACTAAGGTCTTTTGAGATAAACTCAATAACCATGCCTTCTTTGTATTCGTTTAAGAAATTTAAAAACTCATCAATTGACTTAACTTGGTCTTTAATTTCAACTGCTTTTTTAATTAGCATAGATACACCTGCAGCAATTTGCCAGGTGTCTATAAAAAAAGTACGGTTTTTATATTCAGGTGCTAAGTTCTTTAGGGCAATTTGAAAGTAGTTTAAAGAGGCTGAGTATCTTGAGCCAATTCCAAAGTAAACTAAAAAGTTATCGTTTCCTTTAAGTTGGCTTTCAATTAGACTTATAAAAACCTCAGGGCTAGGGGCTGCAGTTTTTGGAACATCTTGGGTTTTAGCTTGATTGACTTTGGCAAAAAACTCAAGTGAGTCATTTTCGCCGTTATCTGGAAAAGTTTCTTCGTTGAAAGTAATTTGGAAAGGAAATTGAAAAATTTCTGCTGCTTTTTTAAATTCAGGTGAAATATCTGGGGATGAATCGGTCATGATAATAATCTTTTTCATGCTGTTTTCTCCTTAAAACAATTAGTTAAGTGTTCAATTAAGACTTGACTAGAAAAGGCAACTTCGTTGTTCACAAAAAATAATTTAGAGCCCGGAAACTGTTTTTGAAATTGGTTTTTTTTACTAAATACATTAGACTTTTTTTCCTTGTCTACTTTAGTAAAACAAATTAAAGGACAAATACCTTGACTTGACAAATATTCATACATTTCTAAGTCTTTTTGAGTTGGACCTACATAAAAATCCATTAACATTAAAACTAAAGAGTAGCTTTGCATGCCAATATAAGCACCAAGTAGACGTGTGAAGTTTTCTTGAGTTTTAAAGTCAACTTTAGCAAATCCATAACCAGGTGTGTCAACTAAGTAAAACAAGTCTTTGTATTTAAAGTAGTTAAGCGCAATAGTTTTGCCGGGTTTTTGTGAAACTTTAGCAATTTTGCTTTTAAAAAAGTTGTTAATAAAACTATACTTACCCACTTTACTGCGGCCAAGCAACAAAACTTCGGGTAAATCTGTAGGTTTAGTTTTTAAATCAAATACTGATTTGACAAACATTTAATTAAATTTACTTAATTTAAGCAACTAGTGCTGCTTTTAAGACTTCTTTGATTTCTGAAACTGGTGTTATTTCAAGGTCTTTAAGGACTTCTTCGGGGATGTCTTGAATATCACGGACATTGTCTTTTGGAATCAAGATTTGTCTTAAGCCAGAGCGGTGTGCAGAAATTGCTTTTTCTTTTAGGCCACCGATTGGCAAAATTTGTCCGGTTAAAGTAATTTCTCCAGTCATTCCGACTGTGTGTTTAACTGGTTTTTTAGTTAATAGTGAAACAATTGCCGTGCACATTGTGATACCCGCGCTTGGCCCGTCTTTTGGAACCGCGCCTTCTGGGACGTGGATGTGAATAGTGTTTTTCGCAAAAATTTCAGGATCTATTTCAAACTCTTCGGCTTTAGATTTCACAAAAGAAAGCGCGGTTATCGCAGATTCTTTCATGACATCGCCTAATTTTCCGGTTAAAACCACATCTCCTTTACCGGCATAAGTGTTAGCCTCAATTTTCAAAGTATCGCCACCATACGCGGTATAAGCAAGCCCTGTAACCACGCCAACTTGGTCTTTTTGATCGGCTATATTGTGGAAAAATCTAAACTTACCAAGGTGTTCTTCTAAGTTGCTTTCGTTTATTTCTAAAGATGTCAGTTCTTTGGCTAAAAGTTTTTTGACAAATTTGCGAGAAATCGTGCCAATTAGTCGGTTAAGTTCACGAATTCCGGCTTCACGTGTGTAGTGCTGAATTAGTTTATAAATACCTTCGTCTGTAAACGTTAATTGACCTGGTTTAATTCCGGCTAGTTTTAAGTTATCCGGAATTAAATATTCTGTGGCAATGTGATATTTTTCAACTTCAGTGTAACTGCTTAACTGAATAATTTCCATTCTGTCCATTAAAGGCTCTGGAATGTTTTCCAAGTAATTGGCAGTTGTAATAAACATCACTTTAGAAAGATCAAATGGTTCTTCTAAAAAGTGGTCTTCAAAACGGAAGTTTTGAGAAGGATCCAGAACTTCAAGTAAAGCAGCTGCTGGGTTTCCTCGGTGTGATTTGCCGAGTTTATCAATTTCGTCAAGTAAGAAAAGTGGGTTTTTAGTGCCGGCTTTAACCATACCTTTTAAAATTCGGCCAGGAAGGGCTCCAACGTATGTGCGGCGAAAACCTAGGATATCAGACTCGTCGTCAGCACCACCTAAAGAAATTTTGGTAAAGTGTTTATTTAAAGCCTCGGCGATAGAAATCGCTAAAGAGGTTTTTCCAGTTCCAGGAGGTCCAACTAAACAAAGAATTGCCTGTGGGACTTTTTTGGTCTTAATTTGTACAGACAAGTACTCAAGAATTTTGTCTTTAACTTGTTTTAAGCCATAGTGTTTTTTGTCAAGCGCTGTTTTGACTTTTTTAATGTCAGTGCAGTCTTTTGAAAATTTGTTCCAAGGCAGGGAAACTGCGAAGTCTAGATAAGTTTTAATAGAGCCGGCTTCAGGTGAATAGGAAGAGGCAGTTTGGTATTTCTTTAATTCATTAAGTAAATTAGCCTCGGTTTGAGCAGGCATTTTAGCGGCTAAAATTGCTGCTCTGATTTGCTCAATTTCGTCAATCTTGCGAGCGCGATCCCCAAGTTCATTTTGAATCGCTTTCATTTTTTCGCGCAAAAAGTACTCACGTTGTGCTTCGTCTATCGACCTTTGTACTTCTTCTTGGATTTTTTTCTCCAAAGAATTCGTCATAGACAAATACTCAAAGTCAATCAGCGCTGTTTTAAGCAAGTCTTCCATTGTATTTGCGTTTAGGTAGTTTAATCTACGCGCAAACTCACGAGTTAAACTATTGCCAAGCAGGTAAACCTCTTCGGCTGAATTAAACTCAACGTTGGAAAGTTCTTTTGAGTCGCCCGGCGCTGATTTTAAAAACTCACGATTTTTTTCAACTAACAGTTTTTGCGTAACTAAGGCTTTTTCAGATAAGTTTTGGCTATCTACATCTGCGTATTCAAAGGAACACGAAGCAAATGGAGATTGGCTAGACGCAGGAAAGTAATTTATCAGTTTAATTCGTCTAGAGACATGAAATTTAACTTTATACGAAGTTTCTGTACCTGGCAAGTCATTTTTTATCTTAAAGCCAACTTTGGCAATTAGCCCAAACTGCTCTAGATCTTTTTGTTCAGGGTTTTCAATGTCTGGGTCTTTTTGAATTAACAAAATAATTTGTTTACCAGTTCCACGTTCTGCGGCGTCCAAGGCTTTTACAGAACTTGGTCTGCCAATGTCTAGACGAAGAGAAGTGGCAGGCAGCGGTACTGAGTTTCTAAGTGGAACAACAGGCAGTAAGTTTTCTTGATTTAAATCCATTTTTATACTAGTTTAGCATTCTTGACAATAAAGTCGTGTGCTTTTCCGACTTTTAAGTCTTTTGCTACATTTTCTTTACTTAGTTGTTTTTTAACTTCTTCAACTGAGGTGTTGTATTGTTTTGCGATTGTGTCAAAATGAGCCTCAATTTCTGCATCAGTTGTCGCTAGTTTTTCCGCGTTTGCAATTGCGTCTAGTGTCAAGGCTTCGTGAATTTGTTCATATGCTGCCTTTTTCTCTTCAGCAATTGCGTCTTCTGCTTTTTTGCCAGTCATTTCTAAGTATTGTGTGTAGTTTAGGCCATAGGCTTTTAGACTTTCTTCAATACGGCGACGATTGCGGTTGGCTTGCGCTTCAATCATGGCATCCGGAATTTCTATAACTGCGTTGTTTGAAGCCTCTTCAAGGGCTTCTTTTTTGATACGCTCATTTTCTTGTTTTTCTTTCAGTTGAGTGATAACTGATTTCATGTGAGCCTTGTATTGTTCAACTGTCTCAATTTTGTCTTTTTTTAGTTCTTTGACCCATTCATCGGTTAAAGCAGGAAGTTCAGATACTTTAACTGAATTAACTCGGCATTTAAAAACAGCGGCTTTGCCTTTTAAGTCAGCGGCCTGGTAGTCTTCTGGAAAAGTTACGTTAACGTCTTTTTCATCACCGGCTTTTAGCCCGATTAGTTGTTCTTCAAAACCAGGGATAAATTGACCAGATCCTATTTTTAAATCAAAATCAGTGCCCTTTCCACCAGGGAAAGCCACGTTGTCAACAAAACCTTCAAAGTTGATATTGGCAGTGTCTCCTTTTTCAACTAGTTTATCTTTGGCAACTAGTTTGGCTGAGCGGTTAAGTTCTTCAGTGATTTTTTCGTCAACCTCTTTAGCGGTAACTTTAGTGTTTGGTTTTTTAATTTCAATACCTTTATACAGACCTAGTTTAACTTCTGGTTTTACCGGAATTGTCAAAATTACTTCAAACTCCTCTTCGGCTAGTTTTGGTTCTTTTGGGTTTAGTTCAACGTTTGTAGGTTCTGCAACTACTTCGTATTCTTTGGCAAAAAGCACATCTTCAAACTTAGCGTTAATAACAAAGTTTAAAGCGTCGTTGAAAAGTGAAGCCTTGCCGTATCTGTTTTCATAAATAGAACGAGGCGCTTGACCTTTTCTAAAACCTTTGATTTCTACTTTTTCTTTTACTAATTGATATGCGTAGTCAAGTCCACTTTCAAAGTCAGAAAGTGAGACTTTTGCTGTCACTTTTATTTGATTTTTTTCTAATTTTTCTATTTTCATATGTATATAATTCCTCCGTGCATACTTAAGTATTTTACCATAATATAATATATACAAAGCAGAGCAAGTGCCTTAATAGGGCTTGACTTATATTAACTACATTGGGAGACTTTTTGTAAATGATTAAAAAAATTTTTGTTTTTGACATTGATGGCACTTTATACTCAAAAAAACATGGACAAATTTTGCCAAACACAAGAAAATTGCTTAAAGAGTTGAGTGAAAACAAAGAAACTCTCTGCGGAGTTGCAACAGGTCGCGGCAAGCCGAAAATCAAGGTTTTAAAACCAGTTTTAAAGTATCTTGATTTTTTGGTGCTTTCAAACGGACAATATATTGAGTTTCAAAGAAAGTTAATTTCAAAACATTGTTTTTCCAACCGCGATGTTGTTAAATTAAACGAAATTTGCGCGAGTAAACGAGTTAATCTAGGGTTTACAACAAGCAAGTTTGCGTATTACGCAAATATGCACGATAGCGCTGAAAAAATGCGTGAAAAAGAGTTTAAACTTGCAAATAAGAAAAGTATTTTAAGTAAAGAAATTTATTCACTTTGGTTGTCTTCAAACTACCCTGAAGACCTGGGTTCATTAAAAAATAGTTTTGATGGATTGGACTTTTATTTTTGGAATAAACAAAAAGGACTAGACTGCACTTTAAAAGGTTTTTCTAAACAAAAAGGAATTGAAATATTAAAACATTATTTAGCCAAAAATCAGCTAATTGAAAAAAATTGCAAAATAATAGCGGTTGGAGATGGAGAAAACGATCTTGAAATGCTAAAACATGCGGACATATCAGTATGCATGGAAAACTCGGATTGTGTTAAGTTAAAAGAGAATGCTAATTTAATTGCTCCGCCTGTAGATAGTGATTTACTTTATTCTTTTTTTAAGGATAAGTTAATTGGTAATTAACCTGAACTTTTCACAAAAATATAACTAATCATTTAAAAACAAGTCTTAGACCT
>CAUTRH010000017.1:0-8108 GCA_963540905.1 uncultured Acholeplasmataceae bacterium
AGGGGTTGTAACAATTGGGGTTTTTTTCTTAAATCCAAACATGAAAATCTCCTTTTGGTTAAACATTGAAGCGAAAAGTTATGATATCGCCGTCTTTAACTAAGTATTCTTTTCCTTCTAAGCGAAGAGCTCCGTTTTCTTTTGCTAGGTTAATTGAGCCATACTTTAAAAAATCAGCATAAGCCACAACTTCTGCTTTGATAAAACCACGTTTAAAGTCGGTGTGAATTATCGCAGCGCAATCTGGTGCCTTAGAGCCAGTTTTAAAAGTCCAGGCTCTACATTCGTCAGGACCGGCTGTAAAGTAAGTAGAAAGACTGAGTGTTGAATAGGTTGTTTCTATAATTTGGTCAAGTCCAGTTTTGTCAAAACCAAATTGTTCAAGATACTCAATTCGCTCGTCTTTGTTCATTTTAGCAACTTCTTCTTCTAGTTTTACGCAGACCGCTAAAACTTGAGCGTGACGAGCATCGGCGTATGTTTTGATTTTCGCTAGATTAGCATTTGAAGTTTCATCTTCTTTATCGTCAGAAATATTATAAAAATATATTCTGCTAGATTTTTAAAAGCTGTAAGAGACTTAACTAAAAAACGCTCGTCTTCGGTTAATTCAGGTTGGGTTTCGCCAAGAATTGCAGATTTTACTTTAGTTAAAATTTCAACTTCTTGGATGGCTTCTTTGTCTTTTTGGGTGTGCGCTTTCTTTTCAATTTTAGCAATGCGGTTTTCAACGATTTCCAAGTCTGCAAGGGCTAGTTCTGTGTCTATAATTTGGGCGTCTCTAACAGGGTCTACTGAGTTTTCAACGTGCAGTACATTGTTGTCTTTAAAACAACGAACAACTTCAACGATGGCGTCAACTTCGCGAATGTGTGAAAGAAACTTATTGCCAAGACCTTCTCCGCTCGCTGCTCCTTTTACCAGCCCAGCAATATCTATAAACTGATATGCAGCGTATGTAGTTTTTTTAGGCAAGTAAACAGAAGCTAGTTTATCCAGACGACTGTCCTGGACCACAACTTGGCCAACATTTGGCTCTATTGTTGCAAACGGGTAGTTGGCAGACAAAGCGCTGGCTTTAGTTAAAGCATTGAAAAGCGAAGACTTGCCAACATTCGGCAGGCCAACAATTCCGGCTTTCAGCATTATTTTCGCGCCCAAAATGGGATATCTGAATTTTCATCACTCTCCGCATCTTGGCTTTTGTCTTTGTCTTGGTTAAATGATGCAAAAAAGTCGTCTTGCTGTTGGTCTTGAATTTTTTTAATTTCTTGATTAAAAAAAGCAGTCTCTGTGTTTTTAACAAGTTCATTTGCAAAACTCTCGGCATCAGTGTGAGATTTAGTTAATTCAACACCGGTGGCTATAACTGTCACAATAATTTCGTCAACTAGTTTATCGTTAATCATGACACCCATGATGATGTTAATGTCAGTTGAAGTGTTGTTTCTAATTTCTTGCAGAACTTCACTTAACTCAAACTGAGAAAGTTCAGTAGGCGCAGTGATATTCAAAATTGCGTCTGTCGCACCTTGAATTGAGGTTTCTAAAATTTTTGAAGAAATTGCGGCGCGTGCTGCTTTAATGGCTTTATTTTCGCCACTTGCCACACCAATTCCCATGATAGCGGTGCCTTTGTCCTTAAGCACAGTTTTAACGTCTGCAAAGTCAACATTAATCACACCAGGATACATAATTAAGTCAGATATACCTTGCACACATTGGCGAAGTACGTTATCAGCTTCGCGAAAAGATTCAAGTAGAGTGGTGCGGCGATCTGAAATTTCGTTTAATTTGTCGTTTTCAATAACAATCAAAGCATCGCAGTTTGGTTTAAGTTCAGCAATTCCGCGAAGTGCATTTTCGCGTCTGCGTTTGCCTTCTAAAGTATAGGGTTTTGTAACGCCTCCGACTACCAGTGCACCTTCTTCTTTGGCAACTCTAGCAACAATTGGCGCAGCACCAGTTCCAGTACCTCCGCCCATTCCGCAAGTTACGAAAACCATTTTAGCGGGTTTCAAGGCTTGGCGAATAGCGTCTTCGGATTCTGTTGCCGCTTCTTGTCCGCGACTTGCGTTTTGACCGGCGCCAAGACCTTTGTCAGGGCCTTCTCCAATTAGTATTCTAATTTCTGCAAGTGAGCGTTTTAGGTCTTGTGAGTCAGTGTTAATAGCAACATAAGTCACACCGCTTACGTTGTTTTCAATCATACGGTTAATAGCGTTTCCACCACCGCCGCCAACACCTGCGACCATGATTAGGGGTTTAATTTGAAAATTGTTTACTGTATCCATTAAAAAGTACCTCTTTATTTCAATTATAACTTATTTTTTACGTTTTTCGTGTGTTATTAAGCCTGTTTTTTAACTGTTTGTGTAGTTAGTAGTTGCATAAAACTTGGCTTTAAACTCACTGAATTTACCGGCTTTTGCCGCTTGTTTGATTTCGCTAACTAAGTGTTTTAAATATGCTAAGTTCTGAACTGTGGCAATGCGCTCACCTAGTTTTTCGCTAGTTTTAAATAGATGGTGCAAATAACTTTTTGAGTAATTGGCAAACTTATGGTTAAGTCCGCTGTCTAGTGGTGTGTGGTCATGTTTGAACTTTGCGTTTTTGATGTTAATAGAACCCGTTGTTGTAAAAATGTGGCCGTGTCTGGCGTTTCTAGTTGGCATCACACAGTCAAACATGTCAACTCCGCGTTCAATTGCTTCAACTAAGTTAGCAGGTTTGCCCACACCCATTAAGTACCTTGGTTTGTCTGCGGGCATTTTTGGGACAATGAAATCCAAAACTCGGTACATCTCTTGGTTGGTTTCGCCAACCGCAAGACCACCAATTGCGTAGCCTGGCAAGTCAAGCGCTGTAATTTCTGTAAGCGACTTTAGTCTAAGTTGTAAGTCCAAACCACCTTGGTTGATACCAAAAAGTGCTTGACCAGAAGTTAAGGCACTCTGACAACGCTTCAGCCACCTAGTAGTTCGCTCAATTGACTTTTCCATGTATTTAAAGTCTGCGTAAACTGGTGGACATTCATCAAACGCCATTACGATGTCTGCGCCAATTGCCATTTGGATTTCCATTGATTTCTCAGGCGTTAAAAACAACTTATCTCCGTTTTCAGGGTTCTTAAACATCACGCCTTCTTCCGTGATTTTGCGGTTCTTAGTCAAAGAAAAAACTTGGTATCCTCCGCTGTCGGTAAGCATAGCCTTTGGCCAATGCATAAAGGCCTTAGCGCCCTTCACCTCAGTTAAAACTTCAGTCCCAGGATGTAGCCAAAGATGGTAGGTATTGGCTAAAATCAAGCCTTCTGAAACCTCTTCAATTTCGTTGATGTCCAAAGTTTTAACAGTGGCTTTAGTGCCAACTGGCATGAAAACTGGTGTCTCTACAACTGTGCCATTTTCAAAGCGAAGTTCGCCCAGTCTAATTCCTTCTTTAGTGATTTGTTTGGTGAACTTAATCATTTATATCGCTAAGTAAAGCGGTTTCTAAGGCTTTTACTGCCTTAAACATCGCACTTCTTGGGGCGCTAGTGTATAGAAAATCAAAAGAACGGAAACCGTAAGAGACTAAAAAGCAAGGAATTTTGGCAATTTCTGAAAAGCGCAAATCAACTTCACTGTCGCCGATAAAAATGCATTCATCTGGGTTAAATCCATATTTGTGACTAAGGAAATTCAGGGTATCTGGTGCTGGTTTTGCGCGTAGATTTTGACTAAATCCAAGCACATGTGTAAAGATGTTTGGAAAGTAAAAGTCTACGATTTTTTTGACTAAAAACTCAGGTTTATTTGAAATTACAAAAAGTCTTGCACCACTTGCTTTCAAAGTATTTAACATCTTTAAGATACCTTTGTAGGGTTTAGTATATTTAAGTGGGTCTTCGTTATATGCTTGGTTGTAGTGTTTAACCATTTGGTCAATGTTTTGCTTGTCGTTTAACACACACTGAATAAGTTCACGTGAACCGTTTCCTGTGCAGTAAATAATTTTGTCTTTATTAGCTTTTGCAAACTTAAAGTAAGCAAGCGTTGAGTTTACTGCTTTTACGATGTCTTTGGATGTGTCTAAAAGTGTTCCGTCTAAATCAAAGATAATATTTTTCATATTTTCTCCTCTGGTAAAATGCTAAAAAATAGGTAAAAATGTAGCGCTTTATTTCGTGATAAAAACCAGCGGTTGCTGGTTTTTTAAAATAAATACTTAATTAGCTAAGTTTAAAATAGTTTCAGTTGCTGCTTTAAAGTAGGTAGTTGGATAAAAACTTTTTGAGTGCAGAAAGTAAAGTGTGCTTTCTTTTCCAAAATAAGCGATGTTGACAGAAGTAAAGTTAAAACCGCGATTTTTTAAAAAAACTAAGTTGTCTGCTTCTAGTTCTGCTTGCGCAGAATACTCAGTGTGTTTTTTGAAAATCAAACAAGTTAAGTAGGTGATTCTTTTTTGTTCAAAGCGTTTTAGGATTTTTTTAATTTCTGCGTCAATTTTAGTGTCCAAAAAGCCAATATTTGGGTTTTTTAAATAAAAAGTAAGTTCCAGCCCACGATTTTGAGTATTTTCTTTTAAGTATAAATTAAAATCCAGGGTACTGCTTTGCTGTGTGAAGTTGTTTACTTGCAAATAATTTGGTAGTTTTTCAAAAAAAGTTTTCTTAACCAAAAACGGCTGTACTTTAGTTTCCTTTAACTTTACATATTTTTGTTTTAAGTTCAGAGTTGTGATTTTAGTTTTAAAAACTAAAACTAAAATAAAGAAAACCAGTACTAAAAGTAAAGATATAGTTGTAAAAATAGGTTTTGGAACTTTTAAAAAATAAAGCAAAAGTGCAGTTATTAGGACTGCTAAAAAAGCAGTCCACAGCACGGATATGTAAATTAGTTTAGTTTTTTGAATTTTTTTACTTGTCAATTCTTGCCTTAATAGTACCGTCGCGACGGGTACTTTGAACTAAGTTTCCGTCTAACGAGTAGTAAACTCCGTTAAAATTGCCATTTTCGTCGTACTTAAGTTCTTCTTTAAATTCAGTACCTGAATTAAAATACCAACCTTTAAACTTAGTGCCATATTTGATTATAAGTTCTCTGGTTAGTTCAACTAGTTTTTGAATTTGTTGGCCAAACAACACATCAACTTCATATCTTTTGCCATCGGCAATAATTGTGATTTGATACTCTACTGGCAAGAAATAAGGCCAAAGAGTGATATCTTCAAAATAAGTTTTTTCTTTAAGTGAAAGCACTACTGAGTTAACCGGATCAAAGTCAGGCAGACTAGGGTCAGTTGTTGACCAACCTTTAAAATCATAGCCAATTCGTTTTGCGCTTGGTAGGTTAGTACCTTTTGTAAAGTCGTATTTAGTAGGAATGTCTCCTTCTATTACAGTGCCTGGTTGAAGTGTAGCAAAGTTGATTTTAATTTCTGTAAACTCAATTTTGGCAAACAAAGCAACAGATTCTTTAAAACGGTGTGTCTCAAAGTTAACCTCTTCTGTGTGTGCAGCGTCTAAGTACCATGCAATTATTTTAGCAGGAGCAAAAAGTTCATAACCTGCTTGTATAACTTCGCCTTTAGCGTTTACTTTTTTAGCAACTGGTTTGTTTAACTTAATTCCGTCTTTAGGAACTTCTGTAAACTCACTTGGCGCAAGATGACCTTGTGGGATGTAGTAAGCGATTTGAATACCTTTTACTTTATATGAACCACAAGCCACAAACAAAGATAAAGTTAAAAAAGAAAACAAGACAATTAGTAATTTTTTTGCCATTATTTTTCCTCCTTAATTTCAGTTTTCATTGCTTTAATTTCGCTTGGTGAAGCAAAAACAAAGTGACCAGGTTTAATTTCTACCATTTCGGGTTCTTCAGTGTCGTAAGGGTGAGAAGTTGGATTGTAGTAAATTCGTCTACGACTGCGTTCGTAGTCAGGGTCAGGTTGTGGGATTGCAGAAAGCAGAGATTTGGTGTATGGATGTAGTGGATTTTTAAACAGTTCATCAGAGTCTGCCAGTTCCACAATTTTACCGTAAAACATCACGGCAATACGGTTTGAAAAGAACTTCACAACCGAAAGGTCGTGGGCCACAAATAAAATAGTTAAACCTAGTTTTTCTTTTAAGTCTTGAAGCAAGTTAATAACTTGCGCTTGAATTGAAACGTCTAAAGCGGAAACTGGTTCGTCTGCAATAATGACCTCTGGTTCCATGACAAGTGCACGAGCAATACCGATTCTCTGTCTTTGTCCACCTGAAAACTCGTGTGGATAACGAGTTGCGTATTCAGGAGCAAGGCCAACTTGAAGGAGTGCTTTGGTAACTCGCTCTTCTAGTTCCTTGCGGTTTTTAATACCTTTGATTCTAAGACCTTCTGCAATAATTTCTTGAACGGTCATGCGTGGATTTAGACAAGAAATTGGGTCTTGGAAAATCATTTGGATTTTAGACGCAGCGACTTTTGCAGATTTAGAGCGATGCTCACGAGAAACAAACTTAATTTGCTTAACTAAGGCTTTAGCCTTTTCTAAAAAGTCTAACTTAGCGTTTAGGTAAATTTGGTATTTAGGACTAAATTTCTGAAGTATTTTTGAGTTTTCGGTGATGTAAGCGTAGTTTTCTTTAGTTAAAGGTTTAAAAATCAGTCCTTTTTTGGTTTTTGCTAAAACCAGTTTATTTTTGGTTAAAATAAAGAAGTTTTTAATGCGAGAAAAGAAAAATGCGCATGACTCAAGCAGTCTAACTGCTAAAAATCTTGGTCTTTCTTTAAACCAATATTTAAAGAAATTCACAAATCTGCGTCGTTTAATCGCTTTATATTCACTAAATTTTTTAGCAGTTTTGGCAGTAATTTCGCTTAACTTATCTACATCTTTTGCGTATTTTTTAAAAAGTCCAAAACAAGCAAATAGACGCGCAAGCAAATAATTTTTTAAATAACCTTTTTTAGGAAGATCGGCGTTTGCTTTATACTCTTCAATTTCATTGGCTTCACGAACATACTGAATGTCGGTTTTTTCATTATGAAAAGCATCTAACTCTTTTAGTTTAGCCTGCATTTCTTCTTTAGAAATGATAGTTTTTGCGTTTTCTTCGATTAAAGGAAGGTACTCTTTTTCTAGACTTAAAATAGTTTGCGCGTATTGTTCTTGAAAGTCTTTCTTTAACTCAAGTTTAGTGTTTTTAGTCAAAGCAGCCGAATCATTGATGCCAATAATTTTTTGACGATACGCTTTTTTGGCTTTTTTCAAAGCAATCTTGTATTCTTTTTCCTTTGCGTTGTAGGTAAAAGAAGTAATTTCTTCGCGCTCGGCTTTGTAGTTTAAGTTACCTTTTTGGACTTTGGCAGCATAAAAGTTTTTAATGTCAAAAATCTTGTTTTTATAAAGCAGACTTTTTTCGCGTTCTGCTAAATACTCAGCCTTTAAGTCTTGGCGGAATTTATGGATTTTGGCCTTATCTGTAAGATAATTTTCTTTACACTCACTAAGTCTGGCTGCGGCTTCTTTAGTTTTGGGAAAAACTGAGTTAAGTAGAGTTGTTTTGTATTCTCGTCTGGCTTTTTTTAGTTTAGAAACTAAATCACCAACTCCGGCAACTATAGTCTGACCACCTAAAACCACACGGCCATCAGACGGTTTGTATAGTCTAATAATAGTGCGACCAGTTGTAGTTTTTCCACAACCGGACTCACCAACTAAACCAAATACTTCGCCTTTAAAAACATCAAAAGAAACACCATCTACGGCTCTGACTTTAAGTCGGTTTTTGCCAACTCCAACTTTAAAGTGTTGTTTTAAGTTTTCAACGTGTAAAAGAGGAGTTTTTGAGTAGTCAACTTTATACTTCATGAACTTTACCTCTCTTCTTTTTGATTTCTAAAACCGCTTTTGGCGGAGTTACTTTAGGGGCATTGGGATGCAAAAGCCAAGTCGCAGCATAATGTGTATCTGTGACTTTAAACATTGGTGGCGCTTGCTCAAGGTCAATCTGCATGGCGTATTTATTTCTTGGCGCAAAAGCATCTCCTTTGATTTTTTGAGTTAAGTTAGGTGGAGTTCCACCGATTGCGTCTAATTTCTCAGAAGTAGCGAGTGACGGCATTGAAGAAAGAAGA
>CAUTRH010000018.1:0-7861 GCA_963540905.1 uncultured Acholeplasmataceae bacterium
GTACGAAAGTAGGGCTTAGTGATCCTACGGTTCCGCGTGGAAGGGCCGTAGCTCAACGGATAAAAGCTACCCTGGGGATAACAGGCTAATCGCTTCCAAGCGTTCACAGCGACGAAGCGGTTTGGCACCTCGATGTCGGCTTGTCGCATCCTGGAGCTGAAGTCGGTTCCAAGGGTTGGGCTGTTCGCCCATTAAAGCGGCACGCGAGCTGGGTTCAGAACGTCGTGAGACAGTTCGGTCTCTATCCGTCGTGGTCGTTAGAGTTTTGAGGGGAGTTGTTCCTAGTATGAGAAGACCGGAATGAATGTACCTCTGGTGTACCAGTTGGCCTGCCAAGGCCAGAGCTGGGTAGCTATGTATAGATTTGATAAACGCTGAAAGCATCTAAGTGTGAAGCAAACCCCAAGATGAGAACTCTCAATTTAGTAAGACACCTTTTAGACTAAGAGGTTGATAGGTCAGCAGTGTACGCAAGGTAACTTGTTTAGCTAACTGATACTAATAGGTCGAGGACTTAATCTTTATTTATTTAATTTAAAAATTGACACTTATTTATCTAGTTTTGAAAGAAATCTGGTGGTGATGGCAAAGTGGAAACACCTGTTTACATCCCGAACACAGCAGTTAAGCACTTTTACGCCGACGATAGCACAATAGTGTGAAAATAGGGAGCTGCCAGTTTCTTTCTTTATTTTAAATTATCACCCACGCCTACTTAGCTCAGTTGGTTAGAGCGTCTGACTGTTAATCAGAAGGTCCCAGGTTCGAGACCTGGAGTGGGCGCCACTTTAAAACTGAGTTTGCATCTGCTTTAAAAAGTAGGTGCTTTTTTTATAAAGAAAGGAACTTAAATTGATGAAAATCCTGGCAATCATAGACGCGCAAACTGATTTTATTAACGGATCTCTAGCAGTAGGTCTTGAATCATGGCAAAAAGCCAAAGCAGAAATTCTTAAACTTAGCCAAGTAAACCGCTACGACTGGGTAATATTTACGCGCGACTGGCATCCTTTAAATCATTGTTCTTTTAAAGAACAAGGCGGACCTTGGCCTGTGCATTGCGTGCAAAAATCAAAAGGTTCAGAAATTGACCATGAACTGCTTAAACTGATATCTACAATTCCAAACAGCTTAATTATTTCAAAAGGACAAGATACAAACCAAGAAGAGTATGGCGTTGACCTACTTTTAAATCTTAAAGAAATCAGCGCAAACACAAGTGTCGATGTTGTTGGGCTTTGTTTTGACTACTGTGTGGCTGAGTGCGCACGAATTACTAAAGAAAAACATCCTGAAGTCGCTGTAAAAATCTTGAAAGCAGCAACAGTTGCGATTGACAAAACTGCTAAGCCGAATGTTGGCTTGGATTCAGTTGTTGAATAGTAAACATGAAAAAAATCCCTCTAATAGAGGGATTTTTTAATGAATTGTTAGTAGTTTAAAGGATGTGAATTACACAATTTAGCAACTGTTTGTTTAACTTCTAAAATAGTTTTTTTATCTTGATTTGTCAAAACCAAGTCAATTAATCTAGCAATTTCTTTAAACTCAGCACTACTAAAACCACGGGAAGTCAAAGCCGCTGAACCCAATCTAATGCCAGACGTGTATTTAGGAGGCTCAGTGTCAAAGGCAATTGAGTTCTTATTTACAGTAATATTTGCCTGTTCTAGTATATCTTGCGCAGCAAGCCCAGTTAATCCGGTTTTATTTTTTACTTCAAGCAATACTATATGGTTATCAGTTCCGCCAGAAATCACGCGGTAGCCAAGGCGGCTAAACTCACTAGCCATGGCTTTTGCGTTTTCTAAGTATCTTTGCACGTATTGCTTAAACTCAGGTTGAAGTGCTTCTTTAAAGCACACTGCTTTTCCTGCAATTACGTGCATCAAGGGTCCGCCTTGAACCCCTGGAAAAACAGCCTTGTTAACCTTTTTTGCGATACATTCATTGTTTGTTAAAATCAAACCACCGCGTGGTCCTTTAAGAGTTTTGTGGGTGGTAGTTGTGACTACATCTGCGTACTTTAGTGCGTCTGAATGCAGGCCAACCGCAACTTGTGCAGAAATATGCGCGATATCTGCCATTAAGTAAGCGCCAACTTTATCGGCAATTTCGCGAAAGCGTTTAAAGTCAATTTCACGACTATAAGCAGAGGCTCCACACACAATTAGTTTAGGTTTGATTTCTTTTGCTAATTTTTCAATTTCTGTGTAGTTTAACTGTTCAGTTTTTTTATCTAAATCATAGGAAAAACATTTATAAAACTGACCAGAAAAGGAAAGTGTGTATCCGTGGGTAAGATGGCCACCTGCATTTAAACCCATGCCAAGTATTGTGTCGCTTGGTTTTAATAGAGCAAGATAAACAGCTGCGTTTGCTTGGCTACCTGAGTGTGGTTGAACATTGGCAAATTTACAATTAAATAGTTTTTTTGCGCGTTCAATGGCTAGTGCCTCAATTTCGTCAACAAACTCACAGCCACCATAGTAGCGAGCAGATGGATAGCCTTCTGCGTATTTATTTGTTAAAATAGAACCAACTGCACTAAGTACATCTTTAGAAACATAGTTTTCAGAAGCAATCAGTTCAAGTCCGTCTTTTTGACGCAACATTTCTTTTTCAATAATTTCTTTAATTTTTGTGTCCAGCATAAACACCTGCTTTCTATTTATAAATGCACCCCGCATTAGGCGGGGTGATTAGTAAAATATGTTAGATTAAAAGAAAATAACTATTCAGTTTCAATAACAGCTAAATTACCTTCGTTGCGACGGTAAATTACACAAACTTTGTCGTTTTCTACATTTTTAAAAATATAGAAAGAATGATCTAAAGTTTCCATTTTAAAAATTGCTTCATCTACCGTAATTGGTTCAAGTGCAATTGATTTAACTCTGACAATGTCTTCGCCGTAAATACTGGTTTTAGCCATAGCGTCTGCTAATTTGGCATTTTCTTCTTTAATACCACGGTTTTTGTTTCTAGAAAAACGCAGAGCAAACTTGTCTTTTTGTTTAGTTAATTGACGAAGTAGTTTATCAACCGCTAGGTCAATTGCTGCGTAAATATCTTTTTGTTCAACTTCAGCACGCATAGTAATTTTTGGTAGAGTTAAAGTAATTTCTACTTTTTGCATGTCGTTGTAAACTTTGCAAACAACTCTTACTTTTACATCGTCTTCTGGGATTAGTTTTAAAACTTTTTCAAGTTTTTTCTCAGAGTATTTTTCAATACTTTCACTCGGAATAAATCCGTTTTTACCTTGTACTTTAATATTCATCATTTGTCCCTACCTTTCTTAAACTGAGAATAATGACGTTGGTTTTAAAAACTTTTTTTAAAACCTTATCTACACTTATATTATACTCTAACAAGAAGAAAATAGGTGTTGCTGTTTTAATTTTTTCACTAAAAATTGGCGCAAAAAATTGTAGGTATACATCATCTGGTATTTCTGGATTGTAATGCTCAAAATAATATAAATTACACACTGATTTTTGTGCTGTTGGAAAAGTTTCGTGTACTAAAGAAAAGTCGTTTGACCGCACACAAGTTTTGCAAAAAATATTTCTATTTAACTTAAAAAAAGTAAAAAAGTTTATTTCGCTTTCAATTTCTTCTAAACATAAAAAACACTTCATATTAACAGAAATATAGTTAACGCGAAGTGCTTAAAATACTTAAAAAATTTATAAATTATTTAAAGCCCAAAGGATACCAATAGCTGCACTTTCTGTAGTTAAAATGTTTTCGCCAAGCGAAACTATTTGGCAATTTGAAAGGCTTTGGAAATACTTGCGTTCACTTACATCAATTCCGCCTTCTGGACCAATTACCAACAAAATATTTTTATCTTTAAAGTTTTTGAAGTCAAACTTTTTGTCAAATTCAGCCTCTTCATCTGCCAATAGCACCAAGTCGTATTTAGCAAAATCAATATCAGATAAAGCACTAAGCACTTTAATTTTTGGAACTTCAAAACGTTTTGCAATTTCAGCGGCTTCTTTTGCAATAGTTTCTGCTCTGTTTAAGTTAAGAGGTTTAAGTTTTTTTTCGCTTCTCAGAAAAGGCACAAACATAAGTTTTCTTACGCCATATAAGGTCAAATGTTTAATTGAAAACTCACATTTTTTAGGAATAGTTAAACCTTGTACAACATCTACTTTAAAAACTTTGGTTTGTATTAACTGTTTTTGTTTGATAAAAACAGGTTCTTTCGAGTCGTAAGAAACCACACCTAAAAAACACAGGTTATTCGCACAAACCTCAATTTGCGTACCTTCGCGTAGCCTCAACACATTTTTAATTTGGTGCTTAATTTCAGGATCAAATTCCCAATTTTTGGTAAAAAAACGGTGCATTTTAAAAAATAAAAAAAGGTTTGCTTAGAAACCTTTTGTAATTAGTACACGACTAACGATGATGAATGTTACAAATAAAACTGAAAACACAGCCATTGTAATGTTTAAAACAGCCTCAAGTCCTCGTGCTTTTTTATTTTTAAATAATTCTGATTTATCACCAGAAAAAGCATCTTGCAAATCATCTTTAGATTGTTGCAGTAATACATTTGCAACCATTAAAATAGATAATATAAAAACTAGCCAATCACTCCAAAGCATTTGTGTACCTCGTTTAACTCTTAAATTATACCACGGCGCCGTAAATTTGGGCCGATATTTAAGTTATTTAAAAATTATTCAAAGAGTTTCTAAATTTGAATAAAAACACTCTTAAAATAGATGATTATGCGTCTAAAATCTGCAGAAAACGATAGAAAAAACTCTTTATTTATATTATAATTAAAAAGATAATTAAGGAGCAAGAAATGATTAAAAAAAATAAAATTATCTTAGTTGGAGACGGTCAAGTAGGTTCGTCTTTCGCATTCGCCTCAACAATTTTAGGAGTAGGCACAGAAATCGGGATTGTTGATATCAACAAAGCTAGAACCGAAGGAGACGCACTTGACTTACAAGACGTGTTGGTACACGGTCCAAACGTCAAAGTTTATGCAGCCGACTATAAAGACTGCCATGACGCTGAAATCGTGGTAATTACAGCAGGCGCTGCGCAAAAACCAGGTCAAACTCGTCTTGAGTTAATCGACATTAACCTAAAAATTATGGAAAGTATTGTCAAAGAAATCATGAAAAGCGGTTTCAACGGTATTTTCTTAGTAGTTTCAAACCCTGTAGACATCATGACCTACGCTGTTAAGAAGTTCTCAGGTTTTCCAAAAGAACGAGTTATCGGTTCGGGTACAGTCCTAGACTCAGCACGTCTACGCTATGCTTTGTCTGAGTACTTAGAAGTTGACCCTAGAAACGTACACGCTTACGTAATGGGTGAACACGGCGACTCTGAGTTTGCCGCTTTCTCTGCTGCTTCAGTTGCTGGACTTAAACTAAACAGATACCTTGAAAAAAGATGTGGAGTTAAATGCGATAAACTAATGGAAATCGAAGACTGCGTGCGCCACAAAGCCTATGAAATTATTAACCGCAAAGGTGCAACTTACTACGGAATTGGCACTGCTATGACCAGAATTTGTAAAGCCATTCTTTCAAATGAAAATGCTGTTCTTTCAGTTTCTGCATACTTAGACGGAGAATACGGTCTAAAAGATGTATATCTTGGGACTCCTTGTGTGATAAATGCATCTGGAATTCGCGAAGTTCTACAACTTGAACTAGATGAACGTGAAACCAAAGCCATTCAAAAATCACACAAAGTACTTAAAGACATTATTGACCGACAAGTTAATAAAAAATAAATCTTTTTAACTTAAAATAAATCTTGATTTAAGGAGTATTTAATTTAGCTATGTTAGTAAATGCACATGATATGGTACACAAAGCACGCCAAGGTGGCTACGCTGTTGCTCATATCAATATTAATAATTTAGAATGGACTCGTTTAGTTTTAGAAGTTGCCGAAGAACTAAGAAGCCCGGTAATTATCGGAGTTTCAGAAGGCGCTATTCGCTACATGGGTGGCTTTAAAACAGTTTCGCAAATGGTCTTTGCTTTGCACGATGACTTACAAATTACTGTACCAGTTGCCCTGCACCTTGACCACGGAACTTACGAAGGCACCAAAAAAGCGATTGCCGCTGGCTTTACTTCTGTAATGTTTGACGGTTCGCATTTTAAATTTGAAGAAAACTACGCAAAAACTAAAGAACTGATACAACTTGCTAAAGCCAAAAACATTTCTTTTGAGGCAGAAGTTGGAACTATTGGTGGCGAAGAAGACGGAGTTGTCGGAAACGGAGAACTTGCTGACCCTAAAGAAGCCAAATTAATGCAAGAACTTGGCATTGACTTTTTAGCAGCAGGTGTCGGCAACATCCACGGACCATATCCTGCTAACTGGAAAGGGCTATCTTTTGCGCAAATTGAACTGCTTTCTAAAGAAACTATGAACTTTCCACTAGTTCTACACGGTGGAACCGGAATTCCGGAAGACCAAGTTAAAAAAGCCATTAAACTCGGAATTGCTAAAATCAACGTGAACACTGAACTACAACAAGCCTTTAGAGACGGGCTGCACGAATACTTTAAAGCAGGACTTGACCAAGTTGGAAAGGGCTACGACCCACGTAAAATTCTAAAACCAGGAGTTGAACGCGCCAAAGAAACAGTTCGTCAAAAAATGCAGTTTTTTGGTTCAGTTGGCAAATGCTAAACGAACACACCAAACTTAGTCAAATCAGAGAGTTTACACAGTCAGATGACTTTGCTGTTTTAACTCGCTTTATTGAAAAAAATTATTTAGTCGCCGGACTTTTTGAAAATGTAGTTTCTTGTTTAAAATTGTATTTAGCTCCAGTTGACTTTACAAAAAAAGAAATTGAAGATGCTTTCGGCTTAATGAATTATTTAGAGCGTCAAGTTGAGGCTTTTAAAGAAATTTTAGTTAAACACCCTGATTCTTATCTTTCTGAAAAAGAAAAAGAAGTCTATATTTTAGGTTCCTTGGTAGAATGCGTTTTTTTATCAAGTCTTTTAGAAGACGATGAATCTGCGAAATTTGAGGCTTATTTAGAAGCAGTTCTTTACTTTTTAGTCTTTAATAAAGGTAACACACCTGATTTTAAGAAAATCATTGAAGACATTATGAAAGCACAGGCTTTGATGTTTGCAGAAATCGCTAGATTCGAGGATTTTGCTTTCGGTTTAGAGCAATCTCTTCGTCAAAACTACGGAGTTGAAATTAAAGAAAAATAATTTATTTAAATTTTAGATGAAAAAAAACCAAAACAATAAATTTTATTTTTTAAAACTAATTGTTCGTTTTAGTCCTTATTTGTTTTTTGGAGCAGCAGTACTGGTGGTAATCAACTGGTATCAACTTAAAATCCCTGAACTTTTTAGAGAAATCTTAAAGATTTTTAAAACAAATAAAGCAGAACTAACCAGCAAAAAAATAGAGGTGTATAGCCATATCACCTCTATTTTAATGTTGCTTGGACTTTTAATTTTAGGTAGATTTATTTGGCGGTTTGCACTATTTGGTACATCTAGATTAGTTGAAAGCAAAGTGCGCGTAGACCTGTTTGAAAAGCAAACCAAACAAAGTCAAACTCACTTTAAAACTACTAAAACTGGTGCCTTAATGGCATACTTTACTCAAGACATCAACCAAATTAGAATGACCGTGGCTTTGAGTTTCTTAATGCTTTCCGATATTATCTTTTTAGGTGGCTTTACTTTATATAAAATGTTTACGTTGTCTTGGGCTGCATCTACTGCCTTTTTGGTGCCACTTATTTTTGTATTTTTAGTATCGCTTTACTTTGGTCGTCAAATGAGGATGCACTTCAAGACTTCTCGTACAAACTACACGATAATGC
>CAUTRH010000019.1:0-7684 GCA_963540905.1 uncultured Acholeplasmataceae bacterium
TTAGATTGGAATACCAAACAAAGCACAACTAATTTGTTGCTTTTGTGATTTTAAATAAAATTAAAACTGACTTAACTTTATTTAAATTAAGGAGGAATTAAAATGAAGAGAAAAATCACATTCTTGTTTCTAGGCTTTTTAAATCTAGTACTCATATTTACTTTGGGTTCTTGTGCAAATCCTTTTAAAGAACAAGGTAAAGTAGAAGTTACAGATATGCTTGGAACTAAAGTTTTCGTTAAGAAAATCCGAGTAAGGTAGCGTGTATCTCTAGAACCACCTATGAATTGCTTGTAGCCTATGGACTTGGCGACAAAATAGATGGAGCTTATAAAGGAACTCTTAACAACAAATGGTTAAAACACATTTATCCAAACTCAAAAAATCACTATGTGTATGGCTACAAAAATGGTTTTGAACTTTTTTTAGAACGCAAAGTTGACTTGGTATTTGCACCAGAGAAATATATAGCAGATGAAATAAATCAGCGTGGGATTCCTGCGGTTTGTGTTTCGCTTTACGCAAAGCCTAACTTTGAAAAATATGTCGCGTTCTTTTCTAGACTAATTAGACAAATTTGGGACAGCGAAGAAGTTAAAGAAAAATCAAGTAAGTGGGAAAAGGAAGTTGAAGCAATAATTTCAAAAATTAAGACTACACTTGAAAAAAGTAAAGTTGCTAAGCAAAAACTTTACTATGTTCGCGGCGATAAACCAAATGGTGTTGGCTACACAGACAACGCAGGTTCTTTTACAGAATACGCGTATTCAGTGTTAGGTTTTGAATATCTTGGCAGTAACATTACAACTAACCACCCGTCTGATGAAGAGATTTTAAACTACAATCCAGATGTCGTAGTTTTTGGTGGCATTTATCAACACACAAACTTACTTAAAATTGCGCAGACTCCGTTCAATGAATTAAAGGCTGTTAAAAGCGGTCGCTTGTATAAAATTCCGATTGGCGTGACTGCGTTTGAACAACTTTCTGCAATGACCCCAATATTTTTTGCCCAGCAAGCAATGTCACTGCATCCAGATCTATCTGCCTTTGACATCGCTGATATGTTATCAAAATCAATAAAAGAATATTTCTGCTACTCACTAAGTGCACAAGACGCTTTAGCAATGCTGGCAGGTCTTGGTCCAAACTTAGAACCTCTTGTTTAGTTGAATGAAAAAATTTAAAATTGCGCTACCTTTGACTCTGCTCTCTATGGTAGTGGTTTTTACAATTGCTTTAATGGTGGGCAGATACAACATTGGTTTTAGTAGTTTCTTTAAAGCGGTTTTCACTAATGACACTGCCTACTCTGTACAAAGAACCATAATTTTTAAACTAAGACTGCCCAGAACCACAATGGCTATGCTAGCGGGTATTGGCCTTTCTGTCTCTGGTTTGCTTTATCAAGAGATTTTTCAAAATAAGTTAGTTTCACCAGACTTACTTGGAGTGTCAGCGGGTTCTTCAGTTGGAGCAGCAAGCGCTATACTGCTTGGACTTGGTCCAGTTTTCATTTCTATGTTTTCCTTTTCTCTAGGTTTACTTACAGTGTCTCTAACCCTGCTTATCGCTAGGTTGTTTAAAAATGGGCCTCAGACTATTTTGTTAATTTCAGGGATATTAGTAGGTGGGCTAATGTCGGCAGTTTTGGCTTTTTTAAAATATTTTGCAGACCCGCAAACTACCCTGGCTTCAATTGTCTACTGGGAAATGGGTAGTTTCGGAAATGCCTTGTACCAGCAAGTTTTAATAATGACAATAGTAGTTCTCGTTTGTGTGTTAGTTTTACTTTTAATCGCTTGGAGAATTAACATTATTGCTCTCGGTGAAACTGAGGCTAAAACAAAGGGAATTAACTACCAAGTTTATAAACACGGAATTATAATTATTGCTACTTTGCTTACAGCAATCTCTGTTTGCTTTTCTGGTAAAATCGCCTGGGTAGGCCTTATTGTACCACACATCACTAGATTATTTATTGGTAGAAACACCAAATACTCAATTCCGCTTTCCATAACTATTGGTGCTACTTTTATGGTAGTTTGCGGCATTATCTCTCGTTCTTTTACAGACTCAGAAGTGCCTTTGAGTGCAACAACTTCACTACTCAGCACACTAATTGTGGTTTTTATTTTAGTTTTCAAAAGGTTTAGACAAAAAAATGAATATTAAAATTAGTGATTTATCTTTTAAATACAAGAAACAAGAAATCAAAGAAACGGTTTCTGATGTAGATTTGTTTTTCAAAGAAGGCACGATTAACGTACTTTTAGGTTTAAACGGTTCTGGTAAAACTACTTTACTTAAACTCCTTGCTGGGCTACTTCAACCAATTAGTGGAAATATTTATTATGGAGAAAAAGATTTAAAATCAATTAAAATAGCAGAAAGAAGCAAGATATTTTCATATGTTCCTCAACACATTAACCTGTTTTCAGATGTTAAGATTTCTGACTATCTCTCTTTTAGTTTGGTAAACAAACTTGCGTTTTACAAATCACCAAATGAGAGCCTGGTTATAAGAGTTAAAGAAATTGCAAAGGAACTTGGAATTGAGAAGTTATTAAATAAATGTCTTGGTGAGATTAGCGGTGGCGAAAAACAAAAGGTGTTAATCGCTGCTGCTTTAGTTCAAGACACACCAGTTATAATTCTAGATGAGCCTACTTCTGCGCTTGACTTAAAAAATCAAAATATGGTTTTAAGTATGTTAAAGAAAATCAAAGATACGGGGAAGACCATCTTGCTTTCCATTCACAATCCGAACCACGCATTATTTTTAGATGCTAATGTTTCGTTAATTCAGGAAGGAAAAATTGTGGAAACCGGTACTGCTAAAGAAATAATTAAAATTGAGAAGTTAAGAAAAATCTACGGTGCTGATTTGTGTAAGTCAAAGGAACTTCAATACAAAGAAATTAGTTTTAAATAAAACTAGATAAAGATGTAGGTATATTTATAGTCATATAGTTTTTACAAAAAATTAACACCATAAAATGAGAAAATCCAGTAGATAAGCGATTCTACTGGATTTTTATTTAAAGACATAAGGCAATCTATTCTATCTAATCTAGAGTTTCCATTTTTAAAAAGTCTTTAAACTTGATGTGTCTAACTGTTGAAGTTGAAAAATCTAAAGTGTCGTTCGTAATTAAAATCTTTTGTATAGAGTTGTCAATACTATTAAAAACTCCCAATTCTCTTTCGTAAGCCTTGCTGTCTACAACAGAATACGCAACTTGGATTAAATACTGTTTATTATAACCACTTGCTATGAAGTCAATTTCTTTATTGCCTGTTTTATATACTTTTAACTTATAGCCCATATAAATCAATTCGTTGTAAACAATGTTTTCCATATTATGGTCTAAATCGTATCGGTTATCATTAATTCTTAAAGAATTAAAACAAACGTCTGAATTGTAAAGCTTGTTGTAATACCTTAGGGTTTGTTTTGTTTTGGTAGAGTATAGCGGAATTTCTTCAATAATGTAGGCGTCTTTTAAGTATTCAACATACTTAACAACCGTATTAATTGAAAGGTCTGGAAAATCTGTTTGCATTATTTTGTGTACCGATCTTGCTGAAAAAACTCTTGAGTTATTACACAAAACAAAGTTAACTATTTTTTTAAAAACAAGGGTTTTTTTGATTTTATATCTTTTAATCAAGTCATTGATAACTATAGTATTTTCAAGTTCAGCAAGGTAGTTTTTTAAACTAAGTTCGGTTTGATATTGGAAACGTGCAGGAAACCCACCCCAAATTAAATAATCGTCAATATCTAGTTTAAAGTTTTGAGTTTCTGCTAATTTTGCAATTTCTTTATAGATAAACGGTCTAATTCTAAATGAAACAAATCTACCACTTAAAAGTGTGATGAACTCGCTAGATAAAAGTTTTGAATTGGAACCTGTAACGAAAACTGAGCAGTTTTCCAGTCTTAAATCCTTGACTGCAATTTGCCAATTTTCAATTTCTTGAATTTCATCAAAAAAACAATAACATTTACCAGTTTTTTTGTTAGCCATTACATAATCTACCAGTCCGTGTGCTGTGCTAGCTTTAGTAAAATCAGTTGTTTTTTCAAAGTTTAGATAAATAATATTATCGGTTTTTTGGCTTATTTCATCAGCAATACTTTTAAGAATTACCGATTTCCCGCATCTTCTAACACCAGTTATCACTTTTATTAAATCACTTTCAAAAAATTCGCGTATTTGGCTTAAATATTTATCTCTTATGATCATTTATAACACCTTTTTTAGTTCATTTTTATATTATCATTAAAAAAGATTTAAATCAAATATTGTATAGTTGTAGTGAACAATTTTTGTGTTTTAGTTCAAATTGTTCACTATAGATGAACAATTTCTATATGTTTGCTAAAAGTGTTCAGTATATATGGACAATTTATTTTTTGTAAAACCTGATAAGCAATTAAACAAAAAGGGCACATAGTTTATAAGCTCTTTCAGTTTTTCCAATTGTTTTATACACTTGCCAGTACTAATCTCTGTTCAGAAATTTTTTTAAGTTCTTCTACTAAATATAGGTTTATATTCTAAAACTCGTTCAATATCAAAATAACAATAATATTTGCAATGTCTTTTGGATGAAACATAATCAAACCAGCATCAAGTTAACTCAATAATGCACTTTGTTTTGAGAAATTCTTTGACTTCAGTGTTTTTGTTTTCATAATAAGCAATTAGTAAATTCCTGAATTTATTTATTTCTTTTACAGGAACAATAATAAGACCAAGACCGTGACTAATTAAATAATGGTTTGCAAAAACGACGGCAGTTCTTTTATTGTCATCTAAAAAAGGTTGGATTTTCATCACAAAAGCATTAAATCAATAGCAACATCAAAACTAGGTTTTCAATTTAGCATTCCCATAATTTCATCCTTGATTTTCGTTTCAAACGGCATCGGGGTGATATAATTTGCGCCTGTAATTCTTACTGTTGAGGTTCTTAACATACCTGCTGAATACATTAAATCTTGCTCTATTGATTTGTTGATTTCGCAAAGTATTTGATAACTCGTTTTTTGTGAAATAACGCCTTCACTTAAAATAAAGTTCCAAGCTCTTTTTAAATTAAGAATTTTTGTGATATCTGAAACTGTCATTTTATCTACTATTCTACCTTCAATGATAGTTTCAGTGTTTGCATAAGTAGTTGCTACACCTTCTAAAATAGACTGGCTGTAAACTAAATTAACGAAGTTTCTCATTGCAAGGTCGATGTTTATTTTGACACTTTCACTTAAAGAAAAGTTTTTATATTGAAAAATTCCAAGCTCTTTTTGGATTTTTTTTAATTCTTTTTTTTATTCTTTTACTTCCAAATTATTGATGCGAATTAACTCAAGTAGTTCAGGGCTATATTCACCAACATACTTGCTCAACAAAATTCCTTCTGATCTGAAATGTAGATATATATGTTTTTTATCATTTTGTGTCCTGATTTCAATAGAACCAAATATAGTTTTTTCAATTCTTTTTTTAATTTGTTCTTGTTTGTTTAACAATTCTTGCGTATTCATAACCGCGCCTAAATGTAAAACATTTCATTACTTTTGTTTCACATAAATTACACACTAAAGACTTAGCGTACAAAAATAAAACCCCCGTAAAACGGGGTTTAAATACATTTGGTGACCGCTACGGGATTCGAACCCGTGGATGTATGCGTGAGGGGCATATGAGTTAACCGTTTCTCCAAGCGGCCATTAAAAACAGGTTTTACCTGCTTTTAATTATATCAAAAACCTGAGAAATTCTTTGTTTAATTCTGGCAGGTCCCATGATTTTTTGAATTAAATAAAAGTTCGGAGTGGATTTTTTTAAGGCCAAAGCAACTCTTAGAACTTCGGCAACATCTGCAATCATACCGATGTAGTTTTCTGGGTTTGCTTTATATTCTTTTTTGTTAGCAGCGTATTTTAGTTTTGAAAATAGCGCTTTAAATGCCTCAAACCACTCAGTTTCAGAAGTAAGGTTAACAATATCTGCGTTAGCCTCATATTGTTTTAAAATTTCTAAAACTTGAGCATCGCTAAGTTTCTCTGAAAAAACTAAATCTTTAGTTAATTTTTCAGAATAAACAGAGTCGTCCATAAATCCAATTAACGGCATAATTTCTGAAAAACTTGCGTAGTCTTTACGAGGTTTTTCAGTTTCTCTTTCAATTGAAATAATTTGTTTAAAGTATTCAGGGTCTTTAGAAATAAAGTCGTAAAGCTCTTTAGAGTACACTTTAGACCAAGCCAACGATTCTTTGTAAAACTGCTTAGTTGAAAGGTTTCCAAGGTATTCTTTTGCGAAGTATTTGACTTTTTCAATGTCAAAAAGTGCTCCGTCTAAACTAATTTTTTCAAATGATAAGTTGAAGTCAAAAATAGATTTATCTGTGTTTTGAATTCGCCACTCTTCAAAATTAGAGTTAGCAATTGTAAGCAAATATTCAAGAAAGGCAAGTGGCGGATATCCTTGTTCAAGAAAGTAAGAAACTGCGGCCTCTGGGTCCTTTCGTTTAGAAAGTTTTCGGCGTTGCGCGTTTTCATCCACTTTCATAATAACAGGTAAATGCGCGTAATCTGGACGGCTAAAGCCGAGAGTATCAAAAAGTTGCAAGTGGATAGGTAGACTGCTTAGCCACTCTTCACCTCTAGTAATTGTAGTGGTGTGCATAAAGTGGTCATCTACTAAATGCGCAAAATGGTAAGTTGGCAGACCATCGTTTTTCATAATAACGATATCTTGAATGTTTTCAGGAATTTCTAAGTCGCCGCGAATTAAGTCACGAACCTTAACCTTTTTATTTGCGGCACCAGGCGATTTAAAACGAATAACAAAGTCAGCACCTGCTTTGATTTTGGCAATAGCCTCTTTGTCTGTAAGAAAACGGTCTCTAGCAAACTCACCATAATAACCAGGATTTTGTTTGTTTTTCTCTTGGACTTTTCTTAAATCATTTAACTCACTTTGTGTCATAAAGCAAGGATAGGCTAAGTCTTTTTTAATCATCTCAGCAATTACTGAATCGTAAATTATTTTTCGCTTTGACTGAATATAAGGCGCGTATTCACCTGACTTTAAAAAAGATTCATCTGGTTCAATACCAAAGTCTTTAAGTTCTTTTAAAACTTGTTCACCAGTTCCAGCAATTTCTCTTTTGGTGTCAGTGTCTTCTAGTCTAACGTAAAAAACACCATCAGTTTGCTTAGCAAAACACCAAGAAATTAGCGATGCAAATAAACTACCTGTATGTAAAAATCCAGTTGGAGATGGAGCGAAGCGAGTAACCAATGCACCTGGTTTTAAGTTTCTTTTGGGAAACATTTTTTCTAGTTCAGCAATTGTGTACAATTTCTCGTCTTTAAATATTAACTTAACTAATTCTAATTTTTCCTGCATATTAAGTCTCCTTGCTAATTTATCAGTATATTAAAAAAGAGGTATAATCCTCTTTTTTAAACTAAATTAACTTATCTAGATGCGCGTCTTGCTTTTTGACGGTTTGCACGTAGACGTGCTTTACGTTCTTCAGATGGTTTAACGTAAAATTCTTTTTTTCTAGCATCAGCGATAATTCCTGCTTTGGCAACATCGCGTTTGAAACGACGTAGTGCGTCTTCAAGAGGTTCTTTTTCTCTAACAACTATTTTAGC
>CAUTRH010000020.1:0-7615 GCA_963540905.1 uncultured Acholeplasmataceae bacterium
GATACCTCTTAGTGGGTAGTTTAGCCCTAAGTCTGTCCATTTTTTTGCGCCATGTGTGTGGTATTTTAAAACTTCAATTGCGCAAACTGAAGAAAGTGAGTCTAAAAAACAACGTAAATTTTTAAGTTGAGTTGTGTATAGATTTATACCAGGAATTATTACCTGTCTTACAACTATGTCTTTCTTTTGCTCGTTTAAAAAACGAGCAAATGCATAAACCGGTTCAAGTGGTCTGCCAGTTAACCACAAATGTTTTTTTGGATCAGAATGTTTTAAATCCAGTAAAACTAGGTCGGTGTTTTTAAGAATTTTTGCGTATTTATCTTTTTCGCTTTCTTGATATAACCCGGCCGAAGTATCTAGGCAAGTTTCAATTCCTTGACTTTTGGCAACCCTAAACAAGGCATCTAAAAACTCAAGTTGAAATAAAGGCTCACCACCACTGACAGTTAATTTTGGAGTAGTTCCATAAAATAATTTGTATTGATTGAACTTCTTTAAAATTTCTGCAACTGTGTAAGTTTCACCTGAATTTCTGCTCCAAGATGTGCGGTTGTGGCAGAACTTACAAGCCAGTGGACAGCCCTGCAAAAACAAAACAAAACGTAGACCTGGTCCGTCAAAAGCACCGAATGGTTCAATTAAATGAACTCGACCTTTAACTTCAAGCAAGGCCTTATCTAGTGGCATGAATTGTTCTCGCAATTACCTCAAGTTTTTGTTGGTCGGTTACTTTAGAGAAGTTTACAGCATACCCAGATACTCTGATAGTTAAATTTGGAAACTTCTCTGGGTTTTTATAGGCCTCTATTAGTTTTTCTCGGTTAAAGACGTTGATATTTAAATGATATCCTTTGTTTTGAAAGTAGCCGTCTAAAATTGAAACTAAGTTAGTTTTTCTGGCTTCTTCGTAGTCAGGTAAATTACTTGAACCCAAAGACTCCGGAAGTAGTTGAAAAGTATTTGAAATTCCGTCTCTGGCAAACTCAAACGGAATTTTAGCAACGGAAAGCAGTGAGTTTAAAGCCCCAGTATTATCGCGGCCATGCATAGGATTTGCGCCAGGTGCAAAAGGTTCGCCTTTTTTGCGGCCATCAGGAGTAGAACCAGTGTGCATACCATAGACTACATTTGAAGTAATTGTCAAAATAGACATCGTAGGTCTGGCGTTTAAGTAGGTAGGGTTAGCAGCAATTTCTTTCCAAAAATCTTTAACAACAGCAACCGCTAGTTCGTCTGCTCTGTCGTCTGCGTTTCCGTATCTTGGCCAGTCGCCAGTGGTTTTAAAGTCTTTAATTAAATTAGTGGCTTCATCGTATATCGGTTCAACTCGCCCGTATTTAATTGCAGAAAGAGAGTCTGCAACCACCGAAAGTCCAGCGATTCCAGTTGCAAAATTACGAGTAATTTCGTCGTCAAGTAGAGCCATTTGCATAGACTCATATGAATATTTATCGTGCATATAGTGAATGATGTTAAGAGCGTTAACATACAGTTTTGCAACTTCTTTCATTGCTGCTTTACAGGCCTTGTAAACCGCTTTAAACTCAAATTTACCGTCTTTTAATAATTCAGTTTTAGGCAGAGTTATAACCTGTTCTCCAGTCATTTCGTCTCTTCCTTGGTTGAGTGCATAAAGCAGAGTTTTGGCTAGGTTAGCACGCGCTCCGAAAAACTGCATTTCTTTGCCAACTGCCATTGGCGAAACGCAACAAGCAATAGCGTAGTCAGAGCCATGGCATTCAGATATGGAGTTGTCGTTTTCATACTGAATAGCCGAAGTTTCAATTGACACTTTTGCGCAATACTTCTTAAAATCACCAGGTAGCTTTTCAGACCAAAGCACGGTTAAGTTAGGCTCAGGATAAACTCCTAGGTTATAAAGAGTGTGCAACATTCTAAATGAGGTGTTGGTTACAAAAGACTTAGTAGCACCGTTCATTCCAGCAATAGACTCAGTTACCCAAACAGGATCTCCTGAAAACACAGAATTATACTCAGGAGTGCGGGCGAATCTAACCATTCTCAACTTCAATACGAAGTTGTCAATCAACTCTTGGGCTTCAGACTCAGTTAGCCTGCCTTCTTGTTTGTCTTTTTCAATGTAGATGTCAAAAAAAGTAGATACTCTGCCTAGCGACATCGCAGCACCGTTTTGTTGTTTAATTGCCGCTAAATACGCAAAATAAGTCCACTGTACTGCTTCTTTTGCTGACTGAGCAGGTAGTGAAATGTCAAAGCCATATAGTTTTGCCATTTGTTTTAAATCAGCAAGCGCTTTGATTTGCATCTCTAGGTTTTCAATCTTTTGAATGATTTCAGGGGTATATGGAAACTCAAAACTTGCTTTGCTTTTTTGTTTTTCTAAAATCAAGCGGTCAACTCCGTAAAGTGCGACACGGCGGTAGTCACCAATAATTCGGCCGCGTCCGTATCCATCTGGAAGTCCTGTAATTACGTGATTGTGTCTAGCGATTTTAATGTTTTCAGGATACACATCAAATACACCTTGATTGTGGGTTTTTCTGTATTTTGTAAAAATTTCTTCAGTGTCTTTGTCTAGTTCATAACCGTATGAAGACAAGGCTTTTTTAGCAATCTTAATTCCACCTTCTGCAAACAAAGCACGTTTTAAAGGTTTGTCAGTCTGCAGACCAACAATGCATTCTGGTGTTGTTTTGCTGTCTCCAAGTAAGTATCCAGGACCATACGCTAAGATGTTTGAAGAGGTTTTGCATTCTGCGTCCAAAATTCCTTTTTTGGTTTCTTCGGCAAGAAGTTCATTTAATTTTTCAACTTGTTTTAAGGTATTTTGAGTTGGACCGGCTAAAGTTAGTGTGAATTTTTTTGCTTCAGTGTAGTTAGCCTGAATAAAATCAGCAACATCGATTGTCTTTTTCCAACGGTTTCCTTTAAAATTTTCATAGTATCTCATAGCACAAATATTTTACCATTTAAAAATACAAAAAAATGTATATTTGCTTAGAGTTTTTAGGGTATTAACACAAATATTTTAGTTAAAACTGCATATTTTGTTGCTATAATTAATTTGTTAGTTATCTTTTTAAAAGATGTCGCAAGGAGGTAATATGATAAATCCAAATTTAAAGAAAATTTCTAGAATTCAGACTCAAGAAGTACAAGACTATTCGTTTGAAGAATACGCAGTTCCAAAAACTACTTTTAAATCTCTTTTACTAAAAAGTTTGTTTTTCGTTGGTCTGCTTTCTGCTTTTGCTTTAGTTGTATTTTTCTTAGGCTATTATTTTATTTTTAGCAATAAATCAAGTTTAACCTCAGATCAAAGAAAATCTAATTTACTTATCTTTTCAATAGTTTCGCTAAGTGCTTTTGGTTTGATGTTCTTGTTTTCGCTACTAGGCAACTTTGTGTCAATTGCTAGATTCTCAGTTTGGATATACTCAATTTCATCAGGCGTGTTTATCGGCGCAATTACTTTAGTTTTTGAAATGATTTTAAGAGGCGTTGGTATAATTGCCCTTAGTGCAACTGCTTTTGTGTTTTTAACAGTGTTAGTTTTAAACCTAAGCAATTGGGTCAGAGGAACTCGTAAGCTTTTCAAAGTTATGATGTTTCTAGGATTAACTGTCCTTTTAATGTCTTTAGTTAACTTAATACTTTGGTTAGTTTTTAGAAAAACCGACAATCAACTTTACAGCAATACAACTTACCTTTGGTTGCAAATCGCGCTAAGTACTGTCTACATCTTATATTTAACAATAGTTTTGACCTTTAGTATTGAAGGGCTAAGAGAAGTTGCACAAAACGATGGTCTTGACAAAGGCTATTCTTATGTTGCAATTTTAGGATTGATTTCTACGCTTACTTGGATGTACATTGAGTTTTTAAGACTTGCTGTGATTGTTGCAATGATTTTTGCATCCAAAGCAACTGACTAATTGTATTTTTAAAGATATTTTTAGCAAACCTCTAAGGAGATATTCCTTGGAGGTTTTTCATTTTTAACACACTTTTAAGTATTTTAAGGCGGCACGATTAAATATATTAAGATGAATGAGCAACAACAAAAAATCATTAAAAGCAAAGACCAACACATTTTAGTGTTAGCCGGTGCTGGTAGCGGAAAAACTTATACGTTAATTCAAAAAATAAAGACAATTAAGGAAAGTGAAAATAACTCAAAAATATTGTGTTTAACATTTTCAAATCTAGCGGCCAAAGAACTAAAGCATAGGTTAAATGAAGAAAGTGTCGGTGTATATACTTTTCACGGTTTTTGTTTTAATTTAATTAAACCGTATATTTCAGACAAACAAGTTTTGTTTGAAACTCCGCGTCTTTTTAGTAAAAGAGAAATTCTAGAAGTTTCTCTCTACAAGGCTAATCCTGACAAAAAACCGAGTAGAACTTTAAAAAAATACAATGAGTTTCTTGATAAAAACGCGTTAATTGATTTTGACGATATGCTTTTACTTTGTTTAGAAAAACTAAAAAAGAAAGAAATTAGACAAACTTACGACTATGTACTAATTGACGAAGTTCAAGATACAAACTTAGTTCAGTTTCAGATTTTAAAACATTTAATATCTCCTGATACCAAAACTATTTTAGTTGGAGACATAGACCAAGGAATTTATAAGTTCAGAGGTGCATCTTTTGATTTAATTGAAAAATACCAAGAAACCTACTTGCCCAAAGTTTATATGCTCACACAAAACTACCGCTCAGCGCCAGCAATTGTTGAATGCGCAAATAGGCTAATTGAAAAAAATAAAAAAAGGCCCGAAAAAGTACTTTTTTCAGACCTTAAAATTAAAGCAAGCATAAAAATTTATCTATACTCAAAAATCTCTGATTTTATTTTAGAACTAAAAAACTATTTAATTGTCCAAAGAAATCAACAAGTAAAAATAAACGAAATTTGTCTATTGGTCAGAAGAAACCAAGAAAGAGTGTTAATTGGATAAGAGCTCATGCGGGGCTTTAGGTTTTTTGAATATTTGCCGCAAATCTACACAGTACACGAATCAAAAGGACTTGAGTTTAAAACAGTTTTTATAGTAGGCCTTAACGAAGGGGTGTTTCCAGATACTAAAACAGGTGCATCGCTTGACATAGAAGAAGAAAGAAGGTTGATGTATGTTGCGATTACTAGAGCCAAGCAAAACCTTTTTTTAGTGAGTTTTGAGTTTAGCCAAAACGGCACAAAACTCAAACCTTCTAGATTTTTAAAAGAAATTTACTAAGCCTATTTGTCTGGCAAATCATCAAGACAACCAAGGTCTAAGAATTTTTTATAAACAGTTTTATTAACGCCAGATCGTGCTTTAAAGTCTTCTTTAGAAGTGTAAAGCCCGTCCTTTCGTGCGTTTACTGAGTCAAACGCCGCTGTATCTCCAGTTCCGTCAATTGTGGCAAACGGCATTTGCAGAGTATTTTCTTTAATGTTAAAAGTTTTAGCACTAGACTCGTTAACCGCGAGTTTTGAAAAACTAAAACCACGCGCACAAAACTCATATGCTACTTTTAGGGTCACTAAAAGTTCTTGGTCTTTAGCCTTAATTTCGTATCCCAATTGCTCAAGTTCACGGATTTTGTTACCAATTGCTATTTTGCCACTGGTCATCACGGTGTAGTCAAACTGAACTGCACGTTTTGAAAAAAAAGCAGAGTAAAAAAGCAAAGGTTTGTGTAGTTTAAACCAAGCAATTCTGATAGCCATAATAACGTAGGCAGTGGCGTGGGCTTTTGGAAACATATAATTAATTAGTCCACATGAGTAAATATACCACTCAGGCACGCCAAAGACTCTTAGTTGATTTGCGTACTCTGCCCATTTTGCCGGGTTTCTGCGGCAATTTCCTTTACGGATAAACTCCATAGCGTTAAACGCCAGGAGTGGCTCAACATTGTATTTAGAAATCAAGGTTATCATGATGTCGTCGCGACAACCAATTAAGTTTTTAAAAGGAATTGAGCCAAACTCAGGGTGTCCGTCTTTCAAAACTTTTCCGTTATTTAGCCATACGTTTTCACCATGCGAAAGCCCAGAAATTTTAACCAGTTCTGCAAATGTTGTGGGTTTGGTTTCAGCCAAGATTTGCGAAACAAAAGGTGTACCAAACTCAGGTAGGGCAGTTGAAGCGGTTGCTGGCATAAAAGATGCGTTTGAGTAGTCTACGTTTAAAATTTCGTTGCCAGAAAACATTTTATAAACATCAACGTCGGCCATTGGAATGTCTCTAACTTCACTAAACGGAAACTCAGCAGGGTTGGCTTTGACGTAGTCAAATAAAAACTTAATCATAGTCGGGTCATCGTGTCCCAAAATATCTAGTTTTAGTAAGTTTTCTTCAAAAGAGTGGTAGTCAAAGTGAGTCGTGCGCCAACTTGCTGTGGTGTCGTCTGATGGAAATTGCACAGGTGTAACGTCAAAAATTGAGTAAGGCTTTGGCACTACGACAATACCGCCTGGGTGTTGCCCCGTAGTTCGCTTAACTCCAACAATTTTTTTAGCCAAGGCTGCAATTTTTGGTTTACGGATTTTCATTTGCTTATCTTCAATGTAGCCCTTGACGTAACCAAAAGCGATTTTTTCGGCAACTCCCGATACAGTTCCTGCTCTAAAAGCGTGGTCTGCTCCAAGCAAGGTGCGGACGTATTCATGAGCCTGTGCTTGGTATTCACCTGAGAAGTTAAGGTCAATATCTGGGGTTTTGTCGCCTTGAAAACCAAGGAAGGTTTCAAACGGAATGTCGTGTCCATCTCGGTTTAGTTTAGAGCCACACACTGGACAGTCTCGTTCTTTTAAGTCATACCCATCGTCTGCTTCGCTTAAGTCATCTTTAAACATTTCGTCAAACTGAGTAGAGGCGTAGTCTTTGTTTAAGTCTTCGTTGAACTTAAAGACCTGGAAACAACCTTTTGGACAAAAGTAATGCGGTGGTAAAGGATTGACTTCAGTAATTCCTAAAATTGTTGCCACAAAAGAAGAGCCAACCGAACCACGGCTACCTACCACGTATCCGTCGTCGTTAGACTTTTTGACAAGTAAATAAGACATGTAGTAAATTGAGGCAAAGTTATTTTTAAGAATGGTAGTTTGCTCTCTTTTTACTCTGTCTAAAATAAAAGGGTGTGGGTTTTTGCCATACTTTTGCTCAAGGTTTTTTGAAATTAAGCGCTTAAACTCACCTTCTATTGAAGGAATACCTTGGTCTTTAAAGTAGTCATCTGAAAAAGAATACAGTCCTTCTGGAAAGGCCTGGATGTCTTGAATTAAATCAGCTATCTGATTTGAGTTTTCAACCACAATTTCCTTAATTAGTTTATCGTTATTTAAAAAAGCAAACTCAGCACTTAGTTCGTCTGTTGTCTGAAAAAAGTAGTCAGGTGTGGTTTCGTATTGTGCAAGTTCGTGGCGGCCTCCGCCAACTAATGGAGTTCTGATAAAAAACTGATAGTAAATTTGGTCTTCTTTATTTAAGTAATGCGGGTTGCTTGATGCAACTACAGTTTTATTTAACTTTTTGGCGTGCGAAATTAGTCTAGAAATTGCGTTTTTAATTGCCTCCGGTCCACCGGCTATGTTGTCTTTAAGATGAGCAAAGCAACTTGGCGGATAGACTAAAAC
>CAUTRH010000021.1:0-7438 GCA_963540905.1 uncultured Acholeplasmataceae bacterium
TAAAATATAGCTAATTTGGTCGTTTTTGTAGCCCAGACTTTGGAAATATAAAAACATAAATGGGTAAAGCAAAGCGTCTCCCATATAGCGAATTAAAAATGCTAAATCCAGTTTAATTATTTCTTTTTTTCTGTTCATTTACTTTCTTTAAAATGTCTTAAAAAGACGTCTTAATATTATATAATATATACTATGCAGGCAACAATTAATTTTACTTTAGGCAAAGCGTTTGCCCCTGAAAATTTAATTTCATCTATCTTAATGATGTTATCCGGTGTGGCGCTGGGTTTCTTTTTGATGTTGCTTTTCTACATTTACGCATGTTTAATCGCGATAAACAAAAAAACTCGCGTCAAAAAAGCCAAAAAAGATATGCAAACCGATGTGCAAAGAGCAATTGTTGCGACTTTGCAACTCTATAAAACCGACAAAGTTGCCAAAAACGAACAAGGCCAAATCGGGTTTGCCTACACCCTTTCTAAACAATTGGCCTATGACATTACTTCGCTTTACTTTCCAAAATCAAAAAAACCGTATCTTGAGCTGACAATTGATGAAACTATTTTGTTTGCAAGTTATGTGGCTGCTAGAATTGATGAGATGATGTCGGCCAAAATCTTTAGTTTATTTAGAGGTTTGACTTTGAAGCGAATTGATCAGTTCAGGTCAGTAAAAAGTGAAATTGACGATTCCAAACTTGCCGGTGCCGCGCCTCTCAAGGCTTACTCTAAAACCAGACTTTTTAATCCGCTTTATTGGATAAAAACTTTGACTTTTGATAAGTTGATTGACAAGATTTTTGACAAAATAGGCTACGAAATTATTAAAATTACCGGTGAAGAGACTTACAAAATTTACTCTAAAAAAATGTTTAACAACGATATGTTTTTTGAAACTGACAAAGAGTTTTTTGAAGAACTATACAAGCAAGTTAATCAAAACAATGAAAAAGGAGCAAAATAATTATGTGTTTCTGGCGAAAAAAAGTTAAAAAACTAACTGAAAGCCAACAATTTAAAAAATTCAAAATTCACCAATTTGCCCCGCTAAATGGACTTAGAGAAGCCGAGGAGTTTACGCCTTCTATAGTGGCGTCTCCTGGAACTGGTAGAAACGTTAAAAACATTTCAAATCCAAAAGCAATAGTTGGCGAAGGTTTTGATGCCTTGGAAAAATACGAGGCTTTTCGTAGTGTGGCTGACAAAAAAATGACACAAAACGAAATTATTGATAAATACGGAAACGCGTATTATGAGTTTAACAACATCTTAAGTATTCCGACAGACGGTCAAGAGCAAATTTATCAAGCTAGTCAAAGAAAACCTGAAGAAACCAGCGCAGGCACTACAATTTCGCCAATTTTTCGCAAGCAAAAACCTAGAACTAGTTTTGTAGAAGTGGTCGTAGAAGACCCTTCTAAACAACTTGATGAAGTCCACAGCGTAACATTTGAGCCAGAAACATTCAAAAGTAGTGCTGAGTTTCAAGCAGCCGGAGTTGTAGACAGCCAAGTTAAAATCACTAAGGCTAAAACTCAGGAACCCGCTTACTTTCAAGAACAAAGCGCAGTTCAAACTAATTTTCGTGAGTTTCAAAAACCAAGCGCTAGTGCAACTTCTGCAAACTCAGACGTCGATATTTTAAACTCAGTGCGTGGTTTTACTCAAACTACAACTAAAAGTCCATCAATTGAACCTACTATCTCTAAAGAAGTTTCACCAATGCCAAGCGAAACCACAGTTCAAGCAGAGACTTGCTCTAAAAGCCAACCAGCAAAACCGAAGGAAGGCGAATACTTTGTTCCGCTTAACTTATTTCACAAGTCTAATTTAAGTCTAAACGATAAACCAGACTGGTTGCTTGAACAAATTAAAATTATTGACAACACTATCGTTGAACTCGGGTTTACAGGTAAAGTTGTAAACTCAATTAAAGGACCAACTGTAACTAGATACGAAATTGAGCCAGACAGTAAAACTAATGTTAGTCGCTATAACTCACTAATTCACAACCTGCAAATGAATTTGTCTGGGACTTCTATTCGTATGCAAACTCCAATCCCAGGTAAACCTTATATTGGTGTTGAGGTGCCAAATATCAACCCAGAAATCGTAAATTACTTAAATGTAATTCGCGAAAACGAATTCAGAGCACCTGAAAACAAGTTAGTGGTCCCACTTGGTATCGACATTGACGGCAAAATCGTAAACCTAGATATTACTAAAATGCCACACGGCTTAATTGCGGGCGCTACTAACTCAGGTAAGTCGGTATGCGTAAATACGATTATTACTTCCTTAATTTTAAAAAACTCACCAGACGAGTTAAAACTAATTTTAATAGACCCTAAAGTTGTTGAACTAAAACCTTACGAGGGTCTGCCACACTTACTTACCAAAGTAATTACCGACCCTAAGAAAGCAACAGCTGTTTTGAGTTGGGCAATTAGTGAAATGGATCGTCGTTTTAAAGTATTTTGGGACGAGGCTAAATGCAAAAACATTGAAAACTACAACGCACGCGTGGAAAACAAGACAGTTTTTGGTGACAAAATGCCCTATATTGTCATAGTTATTGAAGAGTTGGCAGAGCTAATTGTACAATACGGCCAAGAAGTTGAGGCAAAAATCCAAAGACTGACCCAAAAAGCCAGAGCCGCCGGAATTCACTTAATTGTGGCTACTCAGCGTCCAACTACAGATGTTGTAAAAGGCACAATTAAGGCAAATATTCCAACCAGAATCGGCTTTAAAGTTGCAACTCACACAGACTCCTCTACTATAATTGACGAAACCGGCTGCGAGCGTTTGCTTGGTCGCGGCGATATGCTTTTTAAAGAACTAGACACAGTTGTTCGTCTGCAAGGGGCATATATTTCTGACGATGAGTTGTTTTCAGCAATTGACTACATTAAAACTAACTACGCTAGACAAGAGCCAGAAATTAGTTCAGATAAACTAGCAAGTAACTTTGGCACAAAACAAACCACTGAAATCGGTCCACTTTTTAAAGAAATTGCTAGGTTTGTAGTCAAAGAACAAAGTGCGTCGATTAACGCCATTCAAAGAAATTTCGCAGTAGGTTTTAACGCTGCTCAAAAATACGTCGCTGATTTTGTGCGTTTTGGAATTTGTGCACCAGCAGAAGGTCCAAATAAACCATCTAAAGTCCAAGTTAACTCAGTTAGGCTTGAAGAAATTTTGAAAAACTTTTAACTTAATTTATGGAAATCAAACATACCCTGCCTAACCCAATTCAAGCAACGCGTGCACATAAACTATTTGCTTATACTAATTTAGTTTCTCTTTTTGTGCTACCGCTTACCTTACTAACTTTATTTTTAATTAAACAAAATTATACCAATTCGCAATTTATAGTTTTTTTAATTTTTTACTGGCCGTATTGCGCAAAAAATATTTACTTTCAAATTAAAGAAATCAAAAACAAAACTTACTTCAATACCTTAAACTTATCTAAGTATCAAAAGAGAAAAAAAGCGCTTGAACCTGTTTCTGTGGCGATTGCTTTTGTAATTATATTGTTGTCTATTGTTTTATTTTCTTTAGTCAAAGTAGCAGGCACATCAATGCGACCAACTTATGAAGACGGTCAGATAGTCGCCATTAAAACTTTTCGCATTAAGCCAGTTCGCGGCAGAGTTTATGTGCTTTCGGTCAAAACAAACAGCGGCAAAACTTTTAACGTAATTAAAAGAATCTACGCTTTGCCTGGAGACACTGTAGAAATCTCTTATTTGAGCCTAACAGTGGAGAATAAAGAAGTCAGACCATTCGGCTTTACCTGGTTTAGAGACAATGAAATTAGTAATATTAAAAAATATACTTTAAATAAAACAAATGGGCCAGGTAAATACCGAATAAAGCCAAACACTTACTTATTTTTTGGCGATAACTTTAGAAATTCTCAAGACTCAAGAACAGGCACTTTATTTGTGCAAAAAATCATTGGCGAGGTGATTTAGTGGAAATCAACTGGTATCCTGGCCACATGGCAGTGGCTTTTCGTGAAATTGAAAAAATTCAGAAAAACATCGATATCTTAATTCACATTCTGGACGCAAGAATGCCTTTTTCGTCAATAAATCCTAAACTTATTGAAGTCTTTCAAAATAAACCAGTGGTTTTTTTGTTAAACAAAACCGATTTGGTAGAAAGTAAACATTTAGAAAAAACAATATCTACTTTAAAAGAAAAAGGATACTTTTCTTTTAAAGTAAACGGACTGACTGGCTCTGGAATTGGCGGTCTTCATAACTTTATTAAAAAAACCGTAGCTCCATCTATTTTTGAAAAACGCGCAAAAAAAGGAATTCAGAATAACAAAATCACTGCGTTAATTGCAGGTACTCCAAATGTTGGCAAGTCTAGTTTAGTCAACCGTTTCTCTTTAAAAAAAGTTGCAAATGTAGAAAACAAAGCAGGTGTCACTAGACTAATTACACTTTACCGGTTAAACCCTGAGTTTGATTTATTTGACACACCAGGCCTACTTTGGTCAAAACTTGAGCAAAACTCGGCTTTAAACTTAGCATTACTTGGCTCTATTCCTAAAGAAATTTTGCCACTGGACGAGATTTGCATTTACGCACTTAAATATATAACTAAATATTTCCCAGGTCTAATTAAAAATAAATACGGAGTTGACGAAAGCAAAAGCGTAATTGAACTGCTTGACTCGCTTTGCCAAAAAACAGGTGCTGTCCTTAAAGGAAAAGAGCCGGATTACGAGCGAGTATATGTTTTTTTAATTAAAGACATACAAAATGGCAAAATTGGTAAGCTTTATTTTGATTTGCCAAGCATTGAAGCATGATTGTGTTATTATTTGTTTTAGAGGTTTTTTAAATGAAGGACTTAATTATTGTTGAATCTCCGACTAAAGCAAAAACAATTTCTGGCTATTTAGCCGATAGTTTTAATGTTCTTTCTTCAAAAGGACACATCCGCGACTTAAAAATCGCGGGACCTGGTGGGCTTGGCATCGACATTGAAAATAATTTTGAGCCACTCTACACTTTAATTACCAAATCTAGAAAAATTGTCTCTGACTTAAAAAAAGCAGCCAAGGGCGCCAAAGTCTATTTGGCATCCGACCCTGATAGAGAAGGGGAAAGTATTGCCTGGCATTTAGCGGAAGTCCTAGGTCTAGATAAAAGTGATACAATTCGTATAGTTTTTAACGAAATTACTAAGTCTGCGGTTAAAAAGGCTTTAGAAGAGCCTAGACAAATTGACATGAAACTAGTGGACTCACAAGAATCTAGGCGCATGGTTGACCGAATTATTGGCTTTAAACTATCTAAACTTGCCAGACAAAAGATTGGCGGCAAGTCAGCCGGCCGTGTGCAGACTGTGGTCTTGAAACTAATTGTACTTCGTGAAAAAGAAATTAAAGCGTTTGTGCCAGAGACTTACTTTGACTTAAAGTTAGTAGGCAAAGGTTTTGAGGCTCCCTATATTTCTGTTAAAAAACACGAAGTTACTAAAGAAATTAAAGAAAAAGTAGAGCGAGAAGCCACTCCACTTTATTTAGTTAAAGACATTCAAGAAAGTGAGACTAAAACTTATCCAAAACCAGCACACACCACTTCTTCTTTTCAACAAGAAGTTACAAATAAGCGAGGTTGGTCTGCCAAAAAGGCCATGCAAGTTGCACAAAGCCTATATGAAGGTGTGGAAACAACTAATGGGCTGACTGGTTTAATTACCTACATGCGAACAGACTCAATCAGGGTGTCTGGAGCTTTTATTCAAGAGGCTAAAGACTACATTGAAAAAACTTATGGCACTGAATATTTAGGTGTGTATCCAGTTAAGAAAAACCAAGCAGCAGCTCAAGACGCACACGAAGCAATTCGTCCAGTTTCTGTTTACAACACCCCTCAAGCCATGGCTAGTTTTTTAACGCCTGATCAACTTAAAATCTACACCCTAATTTACAACCGAGCGTTGGCTGCTAATTTAGCCGCTGCTGTTTTTAAAAACAAAACTGTGACTTTGGCAAAAAACGGACATTTATTTCAGGCACACGAAAGTGTGTGTCAGTTTAAAGGACACCGCGTGCTTGACGAAAAAATTGAAGACAAAGTCTTGCCAATTTTTGAGTTAGGTCAAGAAATTGATGCAAAACTAGCAATTGAAGAGAAACAAACCCAGCCACCAGCTAGGTACAACGAAGGTTCTTTGATTAAAAAAATGGAAGAACTGGGAATTGGCCGCCCTTCTACTTACGCCCAAATTATTGAAACTTTAAAAAGTCGAGTTTACATTAATGTTGAAAAACGTCAGTTTATTCCAACCGACCTAGCCTTTGATTTAGTCTCTTCGTTTGATGAGTACTTTGTTAAACTAATGGATCCTGCCTACACTTCTAAAATGGAGACAGAACTGGATGAAATCGCACACGCAGACATTGACAAAGTTGAGTTTTTAACTAAATTCTACCGTGAATTTATGGAGACTTTAGCAGTTGCTGAGACTAAAATGCCGTCTAAAAAGTTCGCCCAAATTTTAGATGAGCCTTGTCCAAAATGCGAAAAACCGCTGATTTTAAGAAAATCTGTATATGGGTTTTTCAAAGGTTGCACAGGTTTCCCAAAATGTCGCTATATTGAAAAAGCGGAACCCGGTCAAAATCAGGCTGATGTATAATATTGGTGAATACAAATTCACAAATTAACCTACCTTGAAACAATAAAGGAGAGCAAAATTATGAAAAAAATATTGTTTTTAATTACCTTAGTTTTATCTGCTTTTTTAGTGGCATCTTGTAAAAAGGAACCCCAAAAACCAGCAGATACGCTAGATTTAAGCAAACTTGCGGTGCCAAGTGGCCGAGTTGATAAAAACTTCGCGCTACCTGCTAAGTTAGGTGATACCGAAATTAGTTACGAAATTACTAAAGGCAAAGAGGCCGCTAAGCTAGTAGGCCTTGAAGTGCAAGTTTATCGTCAAACTAAAGACGTTGAAGTTGAGTTAACTGCTACTGCTGGTGAACTTACACACAATTTTTCTTTTACTGTTGCTAAACTAGATACCGCTAAACTTGCTCAATATAAACAACTTGAAGAAACTCTAAAAAAAGCAGAGTTTACCGCTAAAGCAAAAGAGATTTACGAAAAAATCCCAGTCCTTAGCACCATTATTAAGTTAATTGAAAGCCAAATGTCTAAACTTGGCCTTGATAAAATCAAAGATGGCGAACTTCCAAGTGATGGTATATTTGGTAAACTTATTTCTCAATTTAAAAACGAAAAAGGCGAGTTTGTTTTACCTGAAAAATTAACTTTAGAAAACCCAGGTATTCTTGAAAACTACATCGACCTTTACAACACAATTCAAAAAGCCTTAAAACAACCTGTACCTAAATTGCAAAGTTTTGATTTTTCAAAACTACTTAGTCTACTAACTGCAGATGG
>CAUTRH010000022.1:0-7124 GCA_963540905.1 uncultured Acholeplasmataceae bacterium
CGATTGTACCAATGTTAACGTGTGGTTTTGAACGATCGAATTTTTGTTTTGCCATAAAATAATATCCTCCTTAGCAAAATTATTTAGTTTGTCGTTTTTTAACGATTTCTTCAGTAATAGATTTAGGGGTTTGTTCGTAGTGGTCAAATTGCATAATAAAGTTTGCACGACCTTGTGAGTTTGAACGAAGTGCAGTTGCGTAGCCAAACATTTGAGCCAGTGGCACGAAGCACTTCACGCAAATTGCGTTTCCACGGTTTTCTTGACTGTCAATTTTACCACGGCGAGAAGTTAAGTCACCAACAATGTTTCCGACGTATTCAGCAGGTGTTACAACGTCAACGGCCATAATTGGCTCAAGGATAGTTGCTCCACCTTTTTCAGCAAGTTCGCGAACTGCAATTGTTGCGGCTGCTTTAAACGCCATTTCAGATGAGTCCACTTCGTGGTAAGAACCGTAGTGCAGAGTGGCCTTCACGTCCATGATAGGGTATCCTGCAATAATTCCGTTTGGAAGGGCTTCTTCCAGACCTTTGATAACTGCGGGAATATATTCTTTTGGAATTACACCACCAACGATTTTGTCTACAAACTCAAAGCCTTTGCCTGGGTTTGGTTCAAAGTTAATTACTACGTGTCCGTATTGTCCACGTCCACCAGATTGGCGGATAAACTTAGCCTCAATATCGGCTGACTTAGTAATAGTTTCACGGTAAGAAACTTGAGGTTGTGCAACGTTTGCCTCTACTTTAAACTCACGACGCATACGGTCAACTATGACGTCTAAGTGAAGTTCACCCATACCAGCGATAATGGTTTGACCAGTTTCGTAGTCTGTGTAAGTACGGAAAGTTGGGTCTTCTTCGGCAAGTTTTTGAAGAGCTATTGCCATTTTATCTTGGTCGTTTTTAGTTTTTGGCTCAATTGCGACGTTAATAACTGGCTCTGGGAATTTCATAGACTCAAGGATTAGTGTGTCTTTTTCTGTTGCCAAAGTGTCGCCGGTTGTAGTGTTTTTAAGACCAACCACGGCACAAATGTCTCCAGCAAAAGCCTCTTCAATTTCTTCGCGGTCATTGGCGTGCATGAAAAGTAGTCGTCCAAAACGTTCACGCTCACCTTTAGTGGTATTTTTAACGTAAGAACCTGCCTTAACTGTACCTGAGTAGACTCTAAAGAAAGTAAGGCGACCAGAATACGGATCTGTCATGACTTTAAAAGCCAGTGCTGTAAAAGGTTCTTCGTCTGAGGCTGAGCGCAGAACTTCGTTTTCGTTTTCGTCCATACCTTTAACCGCAGCAATGTCAAGCGGAGAAGGTAGGTAGTCAATAACTCCGTCTAGAACTAGTTTAACACCTTTGTTTTTAAAAGCCGAACCACAAAATGCGGGGAAGAACTTAACTGCAAGTGTACCTTTACGGATTGCTCTTTTGATAAGTTCAACCGGAACTTCTTCACCTTCTAGGTATTTTTCCATCAACTCTTCATCAAAATCAGCAACGGTTTCAATAAGTAGTTGACGTTTAGTTTCAACGATTTCTTTGTACTCGGCAGGGATTTCAATTTCCTTAGTAACCTCGTCCATACCTTCGTCGTAGATGTAGGCTTTGCGAGTAATTAAGTCAATAATTCCTTTAAACTCGGTTTCTGCACCAATTGGCCATTGAACGGCTTCGGCGTTTGCGCCCAGACGATCGTGAATTGTTGCAATTGCGTTTTCAAAGTTCGCACCAACCTTGTCCATTTTGTTGACAAAAACAATACGCGGAACTAGGTAGTCTGTAGCTTGTCGCCAAACAGTTTCGGTCTGCGGCTCCACACCAGATTGAGCATCCAGCACTGTAACCGCGCCATCTAGTACACGAAGTGATCGCGAAACTTCAACTGTAAAGTCCACGTGGCCTGGGGTGTCAATTATATTTAGACGGTGTTCACGCCAGTAGGCAGTAGTAGCGGCTGAAGTAATTGTGATACCGCGTTCCTTTTCTTGCTCCATCCAGTCCATTTGAGAGGCACCCTCATGGGTTTCGCCTAGTTTGTGAATACGGTGTGTGTGGTAAAGAATACGCTCAGTAGTTGTAGTTTTTCCGGCATCAATGTGCGCCATGATACCGATGTTTCTAGTTTCTTTTAAAGAAGTTTTTCTAGGCATCTTAAACTACCATCTATAGTGAGCAAACGCTTTGTTAGCCTCTGCCATTTTATGAGTATCGTCTTTTTTCTTAACAGATTGACCAAAACCCTGGCGAGCGTCTAGGATTTCTTTGGCAAAACGTTCTTCCATGGTTTTTTCTTTTCTTAAACGAGAATAAGTAATTAACCAACGAAGACCGAGTGCTTGGCGTCTATCTGGTTTAACTTCCACTGGAACTTGGTAGTTTTGACCGCCAATTCTACGAGAACGAGTTTCAAGGACAGGCATTACGTTGTTAAGCGCTTCTTTAAAAACTACAAGTCCGTCTTGGCCAGTTTCTTTTTCAATACGTTTAAATGCATTGTATAAAATAGATTGAGCAGTTCCTCTTTTTCCGTCAAGCATGATAGTGTTGATGGCTTTTGTAACTAACTTAGAGTTGTAAATTGGATCAGGAAGAACATCTCTCTTCGGAATATAACCTTTTCTTGGCATTATTCAATTTCTCCTTTCTCTATTTTTTTGGACGTTTAGCGCCGTATTTAGATCTAGCCTGAGCACGGTTTTGAACACCGGCTGTATCTAGAGTACCACGAATAATGTGGTAGCGCACACCTGGTAAGTCTTTTACACGTCCACCTCTGATTAAAACCACACTGTGGTCTTGCAGAGTGTGTCCAACTCCTGGAATATATGCAGTAACTTCGGTTCCATTGCTTAAACGAACACGAGCGTATTTACGAAGTGCTGAGTTGGGTTTTTTGGGTGTCATTGTACTAACTTTGACACAAACTCCACGTTTTTGTGGAGATGCGTAGTAAGAATTTTGTTTCTCTAATGCGTTAAAGCCGTAGCCTAGAGCTGGTGCTTTAGTTTTAGAGTTTTTTCTTTGTCTACCTTTGACAACTAATTGTTGGATAGTTGGCATATTTCCTCCTTTTTTACACGGTTCTCCGTGTTTTAATAACTTTTTTAAAAAAATATTGGCGTAAACCAACGTATTTAAGTTTACCTTATTGTCACTTTTTTTTCAAATAAAAACATTTGAAAAAATCTAACAAGTTGAAAAAAAATTAAATTGCGGGTAAACTAAATTTAACGGGGGTATTTCGGATTCGATTTAACGTGTTTGAAATTAACTTGCATGCCGTGGTTGCGCACGTAAAAACGCGAGGTTTTATAAACGCAAAACCATTATTCGTGCCAAGAGCACAACAAACTCTTTTATACGCTTAATTTAAATCGCGTATAGCATTTTTAAAGAACTTCTGCGGTTTTTTAAAAAAATGTTTTCCTTATATATGCAGAATATCTAGGCTATTTTTGAGTTTCAACTAGATATTACTTAAACTCGAAGTTAATTTTTAGTTTGTTTGTTTTACTAGATTTTAACTAAATATCTAAATAAACTAAGCATGTAGACGGTTAAGGTTAGACCTTTAAAGACAGGAGTTCAAATCTCCTTACCTCCACCATAAGCACTTTCAAATGAAACAAGATGCCTTGTTTCATTTTTTTATAAGGTGTTGTTGAGTTTTGTGTTAAATTGTGTTATTTTAGCAAAACTAATCTTAAAGACAGATCGCCATATAAGCAGGTATACAAATTACTCCATCTTCGCGAACATGTAAGTTTTTTGGATGAATAATATAGCACTTATCAACTCTAGATTGAAATTTTTCTTTAAACTTGTTTAGCGATGTGGTTTTATAGTTTTTCGCTGATTTAACTTCAATTGCGGTGATTTTGCCAAAAGGTTCATTACTTGTGATTATAAAATCAACTTCAATGTCGTTTCTCTTTTTTTCTTTTGAATAATGACTATAAAAATAAAGTTTGTGTCCGTTTGCAGTTAAAATCTGGGCGACTATATTTTCAAAAAACATGCCTTTATTAATAGATAGTTTGTCGTTTAGTAAATCAAGGTAAATTTGGGTTTTTTCACTTTCTTTATCTGAAAAAGTTTTGGCCAAAAGTAGACCTGTGTCTCCCATATAGCATTTTAAGTAACTACTTGACTCAGATAAAGCAAGGCCGATATTAGGATCTGTTACCGCTGGGCAAATGTTACAAATTTTTGAGTCTTTTAACCAGGCAAAAGCATCTTCGTAGTTCTTGCTTCTAGCAGCGCTGCCTTGCTGAGTGAATTTAATCCGTTTTTCGTATTGCGCCAAAAAACTAGGAATTTGGTCAAAAACATTTAACACTTTTTCTCTGTATGTTCGCTCTATTTTAAAAATGTCGCCACGGTAAGTTTCCAAAATATCAGTTTTATCATCTAAACAACTTTTAAACTGTTTATTTTCTTTTAAAAAAGTAGAAATAACTTTAGGCATTCCGCCTAAAACTAAATAGAGTCTAAAGGTTTCCATTAAAAGATCGTGTATATGTTTGTCAATTGGCTTCATTTCAGCAAATGCTTTTTTAATAAAAGGAACTATTTGGTCGTTTCCAATTGCCCAGGTAAACTCTTCAAAGTCCATAGGGTGCATACTAATTTTTCGTTCTTCTGAAGGCAACAAGATGCCTTTGACATTTTCTTTAATAGAAATTAAAGAACCAGTTTCTATGTAGTCATATCTACCATCTTTAACTAAATATTTAATGGCTTCTCGGGCTTTAGGGAATTTTTGAACTTCATCAAAAATTATTAGTGTGTTTCTTTCATAAAGTTTAGTTTTTTTATGCAAAGAAAGATACATGAAAAAACTGTTTAAATCGTTTAAGTAACTAAAAAATAGGTTTTTGATTTGTTCGTCTTCATTTGCAAAGTCTATTAAAATATAACTTTTATAATTGACTTTTGCAAACTCAACGACAGCAGTTAATTTACCAATTCTACGAGCACCTTCAATCAGCAGAGCTGTTTTACCTTGACTTTCGTTTTTCCATTTAAGTAATTTATCGTGTATTTTTCTTTTAAAAATCATCTTTTTCCGCCTTTCGCATATATTATAAGGCATTTACACTAAAAAGAAAAATACTTATACAAAAAACGCAAAGTAATATTTAGATAAAATAAACAAAAAACGCAAAGTAATATTTAGATAAAATAAACAAAAAACGCAAAGTATTTTAGTCATTTTATTAAAAAATAGCCTTATAAAGCGGATGTTTGTTTTTTTGTGATATACAAAAAACGCAAAGTAAAATTTAGATAAAATAAACAAAAAACGCAAAGTAATATTTAGATAAAATATACAAAAAACGCAAAGTAAAACAGAATTAAAATAAAAATAGACTGCTTTTGCAGTCTATTTAGTGTTATTTTGCAACTATATTTACTAATTTCTCTTTAATGTAAATAACTTTGATTACGTTTAAACCACTAATCGCTCTTTGCACTCCCTCACAAGCCAATGCTTTTTGCTTTGCTTCAACTTCAGTGATAGTTTTGGCAACGACTTCTTTACCGCGAATTTTGCCGTTGACTTGAAAAATTAGTTCAAATGTTGAGTTTTCAAGTTTAGAGTGATCTACTTCTGGAAACTCTTCGTTAACCAGTTGAACGTTTGAGTTTAAAAATTGTAAGTTCATCTCTTCGGTGATGTGCGGACAAATTGGATTTAATAACTTTAAGAAAGAACTAAATTGCTCTGAAGAAATCGCTTGTTGTTTGTAGACCTCGTTGACAAAAATCATCATTTGCGAAATTGCGGTGTTAAAAGAAATCGTCTCGTATCCTTGCTCAACTTTTAAAATGGTTTGGTTTAACACAAAGTCCAAACCTTCGTTGTGAGAAGGCGCGATAAACTCATGCATTCGCCAAACACGGTCAAGGAAACGCTTCGCACCATCTAGCATTGTGGTAGACCAGTCTTTGTCCATTTGCAAAGATCCCATAAACATCACGTATAGGCGAAGAGCATCTGCTCCGTGTGTCTCAAAAATCTCGTCAGGATTTACGACATTTCCTCTAGATTTAGACATTTTTTGACCATTCATCAAGATCATGCCTTGGTTAAAGAGTTTTTGAAAAGGCTCAGGTTGAGAAACCAGACCTAAATCATATAAAAATTTATGCCAAAAACGCGCGTAGAGTAAGTGTCCTGTTGTATGCTCCTTGCCACCAACATAAAAGTCTACAGGCAACCAACTATCAAGTAGTTTTTTTGCTTCCTTTGAGTTTAGTGGGACAACACCAGCGGCTGTTTTTAAAATATAGGCAATGTAGTACCAAGAACTGCCGGCAACTTGCGGCATGGTGTTGGTGTCATAACTGTAGACTTGCCCGTCTTTTTGAAAACTTACCCACTCAGGGCAGTTTGCAAGCGGACCATCACCAGTGCCAGACGGTCTGATTTCATTTAGTTTAGGTAAAACCAGAGGTAGGTCTTTGTCTTCAACTAAGTGTACATTTTTCTGTTCGTCAAAATAAAGCGGAAAAGGTTCGCCCCAATAGCGTTGGCGTGAAAACACCCAGTCGCGAAGACGATAGTTAACGGTAGTTGAGCCTGCTTTGATTTTCTTTAAGTGTTGATTTAGAGTTTTCTTTGCTTGTTCTATGTTTTGACCATCAATTAGCGGTGAGTTGATGTGTAGTCCGTCTTTGGTATAAGGAAGTTGGTTTTCAGGAACATCTATAATTTTTAAAATGTCTAGCCCAAACTTATTTGCAAACTCAAAGTCGCGCTCGTCGTGCGCAGGCACGGCCATTACAGCACCAGTTGCGTATTTGAAAAACACATAGTCTGCGACCCATACTGGAATAATGCGGCCAGAAATTGGACATTTTGCGTAAGCACCAGTAAACACTCCTGTTTTTTCGTGTTGGGTTTCGCGGTCAAGGTCTGATTTTTGCGCAGCTAGTTTAATGTAGTTTTCAACTGCTCGCTTTTCTTCTTTGGTTGCGATTTTTAAAGCAAGTGGGTGTTCAGGCGCCAGCACTAAATAAGAAAGCCCATAAATTGTGTCAATTCTGGTGGTAAAACAAGTGATTTTTTCGTTAGTGTCTAGCACTTCAAAGTCAATTAAAGTTCCCTCGCTTTTG
>CAUTRH010000023.1:0-6726 GCA_963540905.1 uncultured Acholeplasmataceae bacterium
CAGTTCTTTAAACGCAGCGATTGCCTCTAAGTTTTCTTTGACTTTAGCAACGTCTTTAAAGGCAGTTTGGCTGTGCATTTTGGCGAAATTCTTTAAAATTTCGTTAGTTTTGATGCGCTTTGCCAGTTCTTGAGTGGTTGCAAGTTCCTGAATTAGTGAGTTTTCAAGGTCTTTGGCTTTGATTTTCTCGGCTTCAATTTGAGTGTTAGTACGTTGAATTTCGCGAGAAATTCCGTCTAAAGTTTGGGCAAGTGAGTTAGATCCACGAGCACGGTCTAAGTTCTTAATTGCCTCTTCTTTGGCCAAAATTTGGGTCTTTAATTCAGTGATTTGGTCCAAAATTTCTGAAAGCAGAGCAGTATTTTGTTGTTTTTCTAAACTGCATTGCTTAATAATTGCTTCCTTTGAATTAAGTTCAGTGATTTTTTTCGTAATGTCGTTGGCAGCAATTTCATCTTTTTCTGCTTTAATTTCGGCAGAAGAGACGCGAATTTTTTCAAGAGCCTCGATTTTTTCGCGTTCTTTTTTAATTTCAGCCTCTATTTTTTTAAGTTCAGCAACATTGTTTTTAAGCGAAGAAATGTTAACTTGTGTGTTGTCAAGCAGGAACTCAAAAATGAAACTTTGCAGGTCAATTGGCTTAAAAGCAAGGGCTTTGGGAAGTAGTTTACTGTATTTTAAGCCGTCAATTCCAAGAAATACAGAAAGCGCTTCTTTGTATTGCTTATTGGTGTCAAATGCTTCAAACTTAATCTGGGCTCCGTCCAGGTAGTCGCGCATTGACTTAAAGTTACGAGGACGTTTATCTTCAATGTACGTCGCATCGTCAATTCGCGTGTTTTTAATACGGTAAAAACGCTCTTTTAACGAAGAGCTTTGTGGTAGGTCTATAACTACTCCAATAATTGAGTATTTTTCGTCTCTAGTGTCAAAAAACTCAAGAGCAATATGAGTAATTACGTCTCCTGGTCTGATAAACTGCTTGTTTTCACCACCTAATTTACCGCGAATATAGCCCTCAAGTGTACGCTTAGCCTCAGGGGTTGCCGCGATATTAAAGTGCGCGTTTTGACGGCCTCCAACCAAAACATACTGCATGGCGTCTAGTAGTGTTGACTTACCAGAGCCATTTTCTCCACTTAAAAGGATGTTATCTTTAATGTCTAGAGTGACGTTTTGAAAGGTGTGCCAGTTAATAATTTTAATTTTAGTTAACTTCTTCATTTACATTACCTGTGTGTTCATCTAAAGCCATCGTTAAGTTCTTTAACTCTTGGATGTTAATTACATATAAAATGCTTTTATAAATACGAATTGTTGAACTGTCTGGCAAATCAGGGTCTTTAAAGTCAATTAAGTTATACGATTTAAAGGTTTGGAGAACAGGTCTTAGTTCTTTTTTAGAAATTCTTTTGTCTAAAAACCCGATTCTGGCAAGTTCATCGTGCACTTGCTTTAACTCAATTTCAATATCTTGAGAAATTGTGGCAGTTTCTAGGGCTCTTTGGAACAAAATTCGCAAAATCAAAAGAACTACAGTGTCGTTTTTCTTAAGTCTTAAACGGTTGTAGCCAGAAGTGTTTACAATAAAAAGTGTTTCGGCTTCTCTTTTGATTTCTAAAGAAAAGTCAAGCAGCGCAAGTAGAGCACTGATTACTTCTTTGTTTTCTAAAATAAACAGATAGTCGTTTTTATCTGATGCTTTTTGACAAGTTATGAAGTTAACTTGCAGAAGTTTGTTAATAACTCGGGTAATTTCATGGCGTTCGCCTTCTTTGAGTTTTTCATATTCTTGCATAAATTCTTTTGCTTTAGTTAGTTTTTCTGCCATTTTTTACCTCTTTTTGTAGATTTTAAAGTCTTTGAAGCGAATGCCATTGATATCTACTTTCTCTTCACCCAGTTCCACTCGGAAGTGAACTTGACTGGAATTGGAATACAGAAAAATCAAAATTAACTTAACATATTCAACTTCGGTTGAAAGCGGCAAGGTTTTAGCCTGCATTTCAGGACGGCCAGCTAGATGAAATTGCACGTATTTATCGATTTCTGTCATTCCAAAATCGGTTTGCTTAAGCATTGACGCCTGAACAAGTTCGTATTTTTCAAACGGAAACTCAGCGTCTAGTTCCATCTCGGCAGCTTTGGCCTCAGTTCTCAAAACTCTTTCTTTATAAAGAGACTCATGGTCCAGGTTACGTGCTTGAATTAAGTTAAAGATTTTGGTGGTGTCAATTTCTCGGTTAGGTTCGTTTAAAATTAAGTCAAATGCACGGTTAAAGATACCTTCTATGTCGTCAGAACGGTTAGTTAAATACAAGAACTTAGCGGTAGTTGCGCCAATGTAGCGTTCGTTTCTAATGTCAATTTCCGAAATTAAGTTTTCAAGTGATGTGAAGTAGTCGCGAATTGCCTGGATTCTGTGCTCTAAGACTTGAAAAGCAAACTCTTTGGTAAACTCGGGTCTTTTTTTAAGTTCAACTAGTTGGTCTGCCAACTTTTCCATAATTGGGTCTGAGGTTAAAATATCTCTTAAGTATTTAAGAATATAGACCTTAAATTTAGGAATAGACTCAGTGGTTTTAAGTAAGTAGTAAGACTTGTCAAAGAAGTTATTTTTATAGTCATGTAGTAATTGATCTAGCACTTCATCAACCGAAATTTCTTCTTTGGCGTTAACTAACTTGTAGTAGTAGTTATAAATGTTTGCACCTAGAGTTTTTAGTTTATCAACTAAACGCGTAGTTCTTTCATAACACTCGTTTATCGTTGGCAAACCTTGCTCAACTTCAAAGTTTTTAAGTAAAGTATAGATAGTGTAGATGTCGCTTGTGTATTCAGTTTCGGCAAAAATATCTTCGTCAAACACAAAGTCTTCAACATCTTTTTCAGTTTCATCTTCTTCTGCGTTAATTTGAAATTTAAAGGAAGCAATGGCTTCTAAAATTGAAATTGAGTAAGGAAAAAAAGAAATCGCACGCTTATAGTCGCCAATGTCTTCTTCGCCAATCCAACCGCACTTAACTAAGTAATTTAAAGTTATGTTGGCTTTTTTTCTAGGGGTTAAATTTTCGCCTTCTTCTGTGTATTCACTTGGCAGTTCATCAACTGCAAACACAGCACTCGCTTCGTCTTCAAAATACTGAATTAGTCTGTGGACAATGTCGCTGCGCTCAAGTTGGAAAGTTCCTTCAAGGTGTTTAAATTCATCGTAAATTATGAAAAGTGAGTCTAAATAAATTTGTTTATTTTTACAAGACAGGACATTAAAAAAGGCTGGATTTAAGTAATCAAAAATTTTTTTCATTTAGTTCCTTTTTTTTCGTGTTTGAGTAACTAACACAAACACGCATAAGTATTTTAGCATATAACTTTTAGATATACAAAAGTAAAAAAGACATAGTCAAAATATAGACAAATGGCTTAGTAAGGCTGTTTGTGTATTTTTCTAAAAATTACTGACTTTAAGCAACTGATACAATAAAGTTTTGATTTTTTTATACAAGTGTACTGTGTTTTTTAAAGAAATTTTGCTGAGCAAAACGCCACCGAAATAAAAAACAGGTACTCAAACAAAATTTATAATTATTTTTAAGTGAGCACCTGTTTGGTTTTTATAAATTGGGGCAATTTAGTTTAGAGTTTAAATGGCGGTAGCGAAAGGAATTGAACCTTCGACACCAAGTTTAGGAAACTTGTGCTCTATCCGCTGAGCTACGCTACCGACTGTTTTTTTACCTAAAACTCTGATGCTAAGTTTTGCTCAACTATTTTGATGTTTGCGGCTAAATATCCTTTTTTAATTAAAGTCAGAGCAGTTTGTTTTTGCAGATTTTTTCTATCTGAACAAAGCAGTGCGAACTTAGCAAAAACTTTGCGGTAATCTTGCTCAAGTGATTTTTTTTCGTCGTACTTAAGTAAGCGAGCTTTTGTTAAAACCAGGCGTTCTACAAGTTCCGCTGAAAACCCTTTTCTAATAAAGTGGGCAATAGTTTTTGATTTATAAGTTAAAAAGGGTCCGGTGATTTGAGTAAGTTTTTTGTCAATTTGCTTGCTTAAAGTTTTCTCTTCGTCGTACTGAATTTTTAAAAAGGCATCTTGGATAATTTTTCTGGCCACTCCTTTTTCAAGAAGTCTGGCCTCAATTATGCGGTTTGAGTATTTACTGGATTTTAACTTAATAAAAAGTTCTGTGTATCTTTCGTTAGAAACATAGTTTTTGCTTTTCAGTTCTGCAAGCACAGCCTGGGCACAGTTTTTTGAAAAACCTTTTTTACCCAAAAAAGCAATAACTTCACCTTCAGTTAAATCTGAACGGTCTAGTCTGTGCATGACTTTTTCAAAGGCTAGGTGAAAGTTATTTGTCTCAAGTACTTCTTTAAGTTGTCCCTGATTTGCCAAAAGGTCCGCAAAAAAATCTGGAAAGGCTGTCCAAGTTTTTATGTGAATTTCTTGTTTTGCCTTTGGTGTAATTAAATAAATTTTGGATTTAGTTTTTTGTAGTTTTAATTCCATAATTAAAATAATTTAAAAACCTATCTTTATTATACAAATTTTAATTTTAAAAACTACTGCTTTTTCAGAAAAAAGTATGATTTTTTAAAAGTCATGGTTTTTAAAACCAGCACCAATAATATCGCAGTTTTCTTGAATATAACTAAAAGCGTGTGGGTCAAATACAGAAAGCAGTTCACGAAGAGCGTGAATTTGGGTTTTGTCAATTGTGAAAACTACCATGTTTTTAGCCTTGCCGGAATATCCACCTTTAACTGGAATTAAAGTGTAGGTACGCGAGAAACGTTTAAAGATAGCTGCTTCCAGGGCTTTTGAGTTTTCTGAAATAATGTAAGCAGGAAATGCTTTTTTGGCTCTAAAGGAAAAGAAGTCTATCAGGTAGCCAATTAAAAATATTGTAAAGAAACCAAAGAAACCAATGTATAGTCTAGTTACTCCGGTCAATATAGAAGAAAGCGCGATTATTCCGTCAGTCGCATAAATTGCTACAGAATACGGAACTCGTGCGTATTTGTGCGTGACTTTTTGAATGACATCAAAACCTCCGGTTGACCCGTTGTTTCTAAAGACAATGTAGAGACCAAAGGCAGTTAAAAAAGCACCTAGTGCTACGCAAATTAAAATGATAGAAGTTGGCAGTTGCGAAACATTAATTTGGTTGTTTACGATTGCCAGTGTTTTTCTATCAATTGAATAAAATAGTTTTTCAACAAAGTAAGTCGGTGAGACGGTCAACTCAAAAATTAAAATAAATAAAGGAAGAGTAAGTGAACCAACGATAGTTTTGAAGAAATAAAACTTACCAAAAACTACTAACGCCAAAATTAGGGCAAAAACATTGCCAATCCAAAAAGTATAAGAAGTTTTAAAAACTCCTTTGGTCAAAGACTCGATTACAATACCAACTCCACCAACTCCACCTGAAACTAACTTCAAAGGATTGTAAATAAAATAAATTGGTAAAGCCGTGATAAAAGTACCCAGCACTACAAAGAGAAGTTCTTTTAAGTTTTGGCGGGTAAAAAGTCTTTGCATTAAAACTCTAAATTGTGAAGTAGTTTGATAGAATTTCATTTTTTTCTATATTTTAAATACTCCTTTAAAAATGCAGAAATCTCGCCGTTTAAAACTTCGTCTACTTTTGCGGTTTCAAAATTAGTGCGTAAATCTTTGACTAATTTATAGGGATAAAGCACATAACTTCTGATTTGACTACCCCAGGTAGCCTGCAGTTTTTCACCTTGCAGTTTTTGTATATTTTCGGCTTGTTGGGCGATCTTAGCGGCAACTAGTTTGCCTTTTAAAATCCTTAAAGCCGTTTCTCGGTTTTGAATTTGCGAGCGCTCGTTTTGACAAGTTACAACTAAGTTTAAAGGCAGATAAGTAACTCTGACTGCTGAGTCTGTAGTGTTTACGGACTGACCACCTGCACCAGATGAGCGAAAAACATCGATTTTTAGGTCGTTTTTCGCGATTTCTAGGTCATAATTTTGTTCAATTTCGGGAGTTACTAAAACTGAAGCAAAGGTAGTGTGTCTACGTTTATTTGCATCAAACGGAGAGATTCTAACTAAGCGATGAACTCCGCTTTCTCCTTTTAAAAGGCCATAAGAATTAGTGCCAGAAATTTTTACAGAAATCGCCTTAAACCCCGTTGTATCGCCTTTTTGTAGGTCTAAGATAGTTGTTTTAAAGCCGGCTATTTTGGCATATTTTAGATACATATTAAAAAGCATTTCAGCCCAGTCATTGGACTCAGTTCCGCCACTTCCTTGGTGAATTTCTAAAATACAGTTTGTATCGTCGTACTCTTCGTTTAAAAAAGTTAAGACTTCAAAGTCAGCGAACTCTTTTTCTAAGATACTAAGTTCTTTTTCTATTTCTTCGCCTGTCTCTGAATCTGCCAGTTCTATAAATTCAACTAAGTCATTTAGCTTAGAGTTAAGTGAGTTAAAAGTCTTTAACTTACTTTCTAGTTCTGTCAGTTGTTTTAAAACAACTTTGGCGTTGTTTTGGTTTTGCCAAAAATCTGCGCCTTCAGTTACTGACTTAAGTTGCTGGATTTGCTTTTCAAGTTCGCCGGGTTGTACAGTTTTGGAAAGTTCTTTTAACTTACTTTCAAGATCAGCAAGTCTGCTTTTAAGTTCGCGATTTTCTATTGCCACGGTTTCTTTTTCTTAGAGGCTTTAGGTTGTTTTTGGGGACCTTTGT
>CAUTRH010000024.1:0-6666 GCA_963540905.1 uncultured Acholeplasmataceae bacterium
CCAGAATTTTGGCGCTAACTTTTACTAACAACGCGGCTAAAGAAATGATGGAAAGAATCCAACTAATTCTTGGGAGTGAACACAAACTAAAGTGGTGTTCAACTTTTCACGCGTTTGCCTATAAAATTTTGAGACTGCATATTGAAGATATACCTGGGCTAAATTACAAAAAAGATTTTTTAATTTTAGATGAGCAAGATGCAACTTCTTTAATTTCGGAAATCAAAAAACAAGTAGATACTGACCTCAAATTAAGTAAAGGCACCATTCTTGAATGTATTTATAATTTAAAAACCTTTAATTTACTGAATTTTCAGTTAGATGAAGATAAAGAAAATGCAGTTGCTTTTATTCAAACTTGGCTTGAGAAAAATCAAGTGCTAAAATTTGAATCAAATGATTATGTTTCTATATTCCAAATTTTTTTAAAATATTTTACATATATTAAACAAAATAACTCACTTTATTTTGATGATTTACAACTTTATTTATATCAGTTGCTGAGAGACAATGAAGAAATTTCAAATAAACTAAATAACAACTTTGACTATATTTTGGTAGATGAGTTTCAAGACACCGACTATATACAATTTCAAATTCTTAAATTACTTAGAAAAACAAATAAACAAATTTTTGTAGTTGGAGACCCTGATCAGTCAATCTATGGGTTTCGTGGCGCCAGATTTGAAAATAATTCAGACTTTTTGACTTATTTTCAAGCAAAAGAATTACTTTTATCTGAAAACTATCGTTCTTGTCAAAAAATCTTAGATGCAGCCAATAGGTTAATTGCAAAAAACACGAAGTCTACAAGTACTGAGAAAAAACTTTTTACTTCCACTGAAAAACCAGGCGATGTTTTTTTTACTCAATACGACAGCGATTTAACTGAAGTAAATGCTATTATCGACACTATTAAAAAAGGTTATTTAAGTGGTAAAAAATACTCAGATTTCGCTGTACTTTTTAGAGCAGGTTATTTAACCAGACAGGTGGAAAATGCTTTAATTAAGGCAAAAATTCCCTATATGGTTTGGTCTTCTTTGGCTTTTTTTGAAAGATCTGAAGTCAAAGACACACTTGCATTTCTTTCGCTTATTTACTTAACTAAAAACAATTTTATCGCTTTTAAAAGAATTGCAAACAAACCAGCAAAAGGTTTTGGCGAGATTTCTCTTACTAGGTTTTCAGAAGTATATACTGAAACTTGTGAAAAACTAGGCTACGCACCAGATGTAATTGCCTTTGCGAAGGCTTTTGGCCAAAACTCAAAAAAAGCAAACTTTGTAAAATACGCTGAGGACTTAGAAAGATATCGCAAAATTGCTCAAGAAAAAACTAAAATTTCTGAAGTTATTGAGTTGTTTTTAGACGAAGAGCACGGTGCTAACTACGAAACTTATTTAAAAAAGGAAGAAAACTTTACTGATAGACTACACAATGTTTTAGAAGTTGGCAGTTTCTTTTTAGGTTATGAAAAGGAATTTCCCGCCTTGGCTAAAGCAGATTTATTTAAAAAGGCTTTAGACGATATAGCGCTAGCTAAACCTGCTAAGGAAAATGCTGAAAATATGGTTGTTTTGGCAAACATTCATAAAGTTAAAGGTCTTGAGTTTAACACTGTTTTTCTGTATGGATTGAATGATAAGGTCTTTCCAAGTGCTACAGTAATCAATAGTAATTCTTTTGAAAACTTAGAAGAGGAACGCAGAGTTTGTTATGTTGCGGTTACCAGGGCAAAAGAAAATTTGTATATTTCTGGTGCCAGTAGACGTGCACTTTTTGGCAGATTTGATGATTTTGAACCGTCTATATTTTATTTAGATATGCAACCTGAAAAACCAGAGCCATCTTTTGATGAAAGAATTTATAGTTATTTTGAGAAAGATGAAAAAGTTAACTATCGTTTTCAAGAGAGATATGAACGCAAACAAAAAATTAAAGAAAAACTAATTCACAGTAACAAAACTCTTGCTACTTCCGGTAATTTACAAATTGGTGATAAGGTTTCGCATAGTGTTTTTGGGACAGGTGTGGTAATTGGAATTAAACCTAAATTTGTTATTGTTGATTTTGATGGAATCCAAAAACTGCTAAGCGCCACTTTTTTAACGAAGATTAACTAAACGAAACACCACTAAATATAAAGGTACCTTTAATCCTAGATATTAGGAATAGGTACCTTTTTATATATGGTCTAAAGTATATCTTCTTCAACTAAATTTTTAACCCATTTACCTTTCTTCACATATAGGTAAGAAAGGCCTAGTTTGGCTATTTCACCAACTTTTGAAATTGCTAAAATTGCAATTAAACCAAGCCCAAACACAGATGAGTTTAAAAAGTAAATTAAAATCAAAGAAGGAAAAGTAATAACAAAGGTTGGCAGTTGTTCAAGTAAAAAAGAGTCTAGCGCTTCACCACCTGCTCTTAAGATAAAGTAGCAAGTTGCGTTTACTCCATAAAACGGAAAAACAAAGGCAAAAATCAAAATTAAATAATATGAGTTTAAATAATGCATTTCTTTTGGACTAGTTAAAATCAAGAGAAAAAGCGGTGCGATTAAAACTAAAGCAATAACTACAAAAAACGCTAAAAACAAGGTGATGGCAATTAGTTTTTTCGCGGCTTCTTTAGCTTTATCTAAGTTGTTTCTACCCAGTTCCGAACCAATTAGCAGTGCAGATGCCGAGGCTAGTCCTGAAAAGAAAATAAAAAACAAGTCAACAATAGACTGAGCGTAGCCCATTTCTTTAATCCAAACAGGATTACCTTGCGTAATTAAAAAGAAAATAGCAACCATACAAATTGCCCAAGAAACTTCGGCAACTATAATACCGATACCTTTTTTAAAGTAAGTTTTAACTAAATGTTTAGTAAAGTAGATTTGACTAAAAATGTTTTTAAATAGTTTGCCTTTTGAAAAAACAATTGCTAAAGTCAGCAAAGTAATAAAATCAAATAATCTAGATACAACTGTAGCGATCGCGCTACCTTTGGCACCAAGTGCCGGAATTGAACCTGTCCCAAATATTAAAAAGCGGTTTAAAACGACGTTTACAGCAATAGAAACCAGACCAGCGACAATAGATGACTTGTGTCTGTCAATTGACTTTAAAAAGATAGAAATCATTAAATTGCTAACTATAAAAATTGCCGAAAAAGAAATTACAAACGAGTAGTTAAGTCCTTCTTTTAAAGCAGCCTGGTTAGCAGTTCCAGGCAAAAGACTTTTAATTAAAAGCGGGTTTAAAAAATATAGTAGTAAAAATACAAAAACCGAACTAACCGCGGCTATAATTGCGCCAAACTGAATGCAGCCTTTTAGTTTCTCTTGTTTGTTGGCGCCAAAATACTGAGAGACAAAAATAGATAGACTAACGGCTACACCCACCGCAAAATAAAGCATGATAAAAATGAGTTTATTGGCAGCCGTAACTCCGACGAAAGAGTCGGGTGAAAAGCGGTTTACCATAATGGTGTCAATGTAGCCAGAAATTGAAAAAATCACTTGTTGAAAAATTGACGGAAGCATTATCAAGGCTGCTTTTTTGTTAAACTCACGGTCTTTTAAATAATTAAAAAATAGTTTAAATGGGTTTTTAGTTTTAGTCATTTTAAACACCTAATTACTAGTTTAATAAACAAAAAAGGGTTCTTTAAAAAAGAACCCTTTTAAGAGGAGGTCTAACCAAGGAGGTTGGACTTATCTATTCTTGCCTTTAACTGCGTCAGACATAAATTTGCCTGCTTTAAAGGCAGCAGACTTTTGTCCAGGTACAATAATGTCTTCACCAGTACGTGGGTTCTTAGCGTGTCTCTCTGCACGGTCTCTAACTTCAAAAGTACCGAAACCAGTTAGAGTTACTTTTTCGCCGGTTGCCAAAGTGTTGATGACAACATCTGAAAAAATATCTACAAATTCGCTTGCACGTTCATAGGTGATTTTTGCTTTTTCAGCAACGATTGTAATGAATTCTGTTCTGTTCATTTTCGTCTCCTTGAGTTCAAAAATAGTATAACACAATTGGCAAAAAAAGTGGTAAAAAAAGCCTTATAAAGCAAATAATTCAAAATTCACCGCGTAAATTGTTTACTCTAAATTTCTCAATCGCGTTGTCAATTGAACAGTTTTTAAAAAGAATTTCGTAAGCCGTATAGAGTAGTGGAAGGTGCAGATTTTTGGATTTTCCGAAGTGATAAATTCCTTCAATATTGGCAATTCCTTCAATAGTTTGAACGGAGGTTTCAAGGATTTTTTCAATAGTTTCGCCAGCTCCCAGTCTATAACCGCAAGTGAAATTACGAGATTTTTTAGAAAGTGTAGTCAGCATCAAGTCACCAATTCCAGGCAGTCCGTAGGCTGTTTCTTTTTTTCCGCCATAAGCTTCAATTAACATAGCAATTTCAAAAAAACCACGGGTTAGTATACCTGCGCGTACGTTTTCACCCATCGCACGTCCATCCATAATCCCAGAAACTATAGCAAGCGCGTTTTTGCCGACTCCGGCAACCTCGCAACCGATTACATCTTTAGTGCGGTAAGTTATTACATATTTACTGTTTTCAATAAGTTTTTGTACAGTTTTTGCAAACTCTAAATTAGCAGAAGCCGCAGTTAAAAAAGTGATTTTTTTAAGGATTAACTCCTCGGCATATGAAGGTCCAATTAGTGCTGCATAATCTTTTAATAAAGCGGTTTTAATGCATTGTTTCACAATTTCAGAAACAGGCAGTAAACTGCCTTCTTCCAAACCTTTTGAGGTGTTAATAAACGAAACTGGTCTCACTAAATAAGTACTTAGCTCAGTTAATACCGAACGGATATATTTAGTTGGCAGAGAAATTACGAAAATTTCACTAAACTCAGCGCTTTCTTTTAAAGAACAAGTGGCTTTAATGTTTTTGTCAATTTCTGCTTTAAAAATTGGGTGTCTGCCTGCGTTGATTTCAGCTTTATATGCATCGTTAATTTCGTAAACTAATACTTGGTGGCCACTGTCTGCAAAAACTTGTGCTAAAGTAGTTCCCCAAGCACCACCGCCTAACACTGTTATTTTCATAGTTTATCTGCTCCTTTTCTGCGAACTTCAAACTTCAGTGGAACACCGCTGAAGTCAAAGTATTTCCTAAATTCATTAGAAAAATGGCGAATATAGGAAAAATGCACGTATTGGGGGTTGTTGACAAACAACAGAAAAACTGTTGGAAAAGTTTTAATTTGCGTGCAGTAATTAAACTTAGCCTGACCGTTGTTAAACTGTTTGGGTGGGTTTTTAAAAGTAATTTCGGCCAAGATATTGTTTAAGGTAGAAGTTGGAATCTCTCTTTGTGCGTTTGTATAAATTTGCTCGATTTTTGGAAAAATAGTGTGAACTTTTTTGTTTTCAAGACAAGACACGAAAACAATTTCTGCGTACTCAAGGAAATTAAAACGCTCAAAAAACTCGCGTTTAAACTCATCTTTAGTCTTTGTTTTTTCAACTAAATCCCATTTATTTACAACAACAAGACATGCCTTGTAGTCTTCTTTTAGAAGTCCAGCAACATGTTCGTCTTGAGCCTCAATGTTAGCAGCGTCAATTAATAAAACCGCAATTTGAGCCTCACTTAGCGCAGACATCGCACGCAGTACTGAATAGCGTTCGTTGTTAGCTACAACTTTTGAAGGCCTGCGAATACCTGCAGTGTCAACAAAAACATACTCTTTTTCGTTGAAACGGTAAGTTACGTCAACCGCGTCGTGTGTAGCTCCGGCGATACTTGACTCAATTAGTCGTTTGTGTCCCACAATTTTGTTAATAAGTGAGGACTTGCCAACATTAGGTTTGCCAATTATACAAACTTTTACCGAGTCACTTTGCGCAGATTTTTGCTCTTTTTGATTAAAAGTATTGATTTTGTCTAAAAGGTCGCCAGTTCCAATTCCGTGCTGTGCACTGACTGGAAATAGTTCAGAGCAACCTAGATTATAAAACTCATAAGTATCTAAAAGCATATTTGCGTTGTCTACCATGTTAACTGCGACTAAAGTTGGTTTTTTATATTTTCTTAAAAGTTGACTAATTTTTAAGTCGTCTTTAGTCAGTCCTGCTTTTGCGGACACTAAAAATAATACCAAGTCAGCCTCAAGGACAGCGACTTCTACTTGGTATTTAATTTCTTCTTCAAAAGAAAGCGCGGTAAACTCAAGTCCGCCGGTGTCAATTAAAGTAATTTCTTTGCCTTGCCAAGTAAGACGACCGTATAGACGGTCGCGAGTAGAGCCGGCTTCTTTGTCTTCAACTGCTTTTCTTTCGCCAATTAGCCTGTTACAAAGACTAGAATTGCCGACATTTGGTCTGCCGACAATGGCAACTTTAAAACTCCTTTAGTAAGTTCCTTATTTGCCAAGTAAGTCCCCAATTGTGAAAACTTGACCTTCGGCTTCTTTGTTTGCTTCTTCTACTAGTTTTTTTGTCTCTAAATCTGAGTTTATTTTGTTTAATTTAGAAATAGATAAACTAAGTTCCCATTTAAGTGGATTTAAATAAGTGACGATTGCCTGAACTTTTTCGCCAACTTGAAAGTACTCATCTTGCGCTTGCCCTGTTTTTAGTCCAGACTCTGAGTAAGAAATAAAGCCAGTAACTTCGCCCATTTCAACAATTAGTCCACCGTTAAAAG
>CAUTRH010000025.1:0-6493 GCA_963540905.1 uncultured Acholeplasmataceae bacterium
AGCCAGAGGTCGCCTGGTTATCGAAATTTTTAAGCAAAATATTCATGAACTAATTGACTTTACCACACTTGCTTGTGTGCTTTGGGCACTTAACCGTGAACTGCTTGACGACATTCCTTTGGCTAAAGTTAAAACTTTTGTTAATTTTGTAAGTAAGTTTCTGCAAAGTGAAGAGACTGGAAAAGCGGTTTATAGCGCAATTTCTCAAACTAAAGATTTTCCTGAAGACACGCTAATGACAGAACTGATTTTGAAAATCAAAAAGGTTCTTTAATGCTTAACTTAAAAGAAACTAAGAAAAAAATTCAAGCGCTTTCGGAAACTGAAAAAATAGTTTCGGCAATGCAAGCAACAGCTCTTTCTAAAATCAACTCAGCCCAACGCAAAATTATTGAGTATAACTCGTTTATGCGTTCATTTAAAGAGATTTTTCTTTCAGTTTTTAAAACAAACGAAAATCCAATTTTTCAGAAACACGAAAACGGTGAAACTATTTATATAGTAATAACTTCTGACAAAGGACTGTGTGGGTCTTTTCACTCAGAACTTTTTAAGAAGTTATTCCTGCATTCTCGCCGTAACCAAAATCACCATGCACTCGTGATTGGCAAAAAAGGCCACAGTTTTTTTCGACAAAAAGAAAATATTCTGATTAACAAAAAACCAATCTTTAACCGCGAAGACATCAACATTACTTATTTTCGCAAATACATTTTAGATATTAAAAATCTGTTTTTAGAGGGCTACATTAAAAACGTCTATCTAGTTTACAACAACTCCAAAAACGCTTTAGAAAAAGAAACTAAAATTGAGCGAATTTTGCCAATTACCAGACATATTTTTGAAGAACAGGAAAGCCCGCAAACTGAATATATTTACGATGAGTCTAAAAATAGAATAATAAGTGAGTTGATTGTGACATTCATAGAATCTAAAATTTTTGGAGCAATGTTAAAATCTAAGGCCTGTGAACATCAAGAACGACAACTTGCGATGAAAAAGGCCTCTGATAACTGCAAAAAATTATTTGAAAAATTAACACTAGAATACAACCGCGCGAGACAAGGTCAAATTACTTCTGAGTTGATAGATATAGTCAACGGCTCTTGACCAGAAAGGAATTAAAAATGGGAAAAATACACGAAATTATTGGTCCAGTAGTAGATGTTTACTTTGACACTGAACTGCCAAAGATCAAAACCTGTTTAAAAGTTAATAACCACGGACAAGAGTGCTTTTTAGAAGTACTTTTACACGTTGGCGACAAGGTTTGTAGAACTATTGCTTTTTCGCCGACAGATGGTCTGAAAAAAGGACTTGAAGTGATTAACACTAAATCACCAATTAAAGTACCAGTTGGCGTCAAAACCCTTGGTCGCATGTTTAACACGCTTGGACAAACAATTGACTTAAACGGAGAACTAAAAACAGATTCTGTCAAACCTGAGCCAATTCACAAGGCTCCACCTCAGTTTGCTAAACTTTCTACAGAAGTTGAAATTCTGGAAACTGGAATTAAAGTAATTGACTTGCTTGCACCTTACATCAAAGGTGGAAAAATTGGGTTATTCGGCGGTGCTGGAGTTGGAAAAACCGTGTTAATACAAGAGTTAATTCACAATGTTGCGAAAGCCACTGGCGGGATTTCTATTTTTGCCGGAGTAGGTGAACGTTCTCGCGAAGGTTTTGATCTTTACACCGAAATGAAAGAGTCTGGAGTTTTAAAAAATACAGCCCTGGTTTTTGGTCAAATGAACGAGCCACCAGGTGTTCGTATGCGAGCACCGCTGACCGCGCTTACTATGGCTGAGTATTTTCGCGATGTTAAAAAACAAGACACTTTACTTTTCATTGACAACATTTTTAGATATGTACAAGCAGGTTCAGAAGTTTCTGCACTTCTTGGCCGCATGCCTTCAGCCGTTGGCTACCAGCCAACTTTAGCAACCGAAATGGGTAGACTACAAGAGCGAATTACTTCAACTAAAGACGGTTCAATTACTTCAATTCAAGCCGTATATGTACCGGCTGACGACTACACAGATCCGGCTCCGTCTACTGTGTTTTCACATCTTGACGCAACTACTAACTTAAAACGACAACTAATTGAAGAAGGTATTTATCCGGCAGTTGATCCTCTGGCTTCAACTTCTTCTGCACTTAACCCAAACATTTGTGGAACTGAGCACTATACTGTTGCTAGACGTGTGCAGGAAATTATTCAAAGATACTACGAACTTCTAGATATTATTGCAATTCTTGGAATGGATGAACTTTCAGATAGTGATAAACTAATTGTGCACCGTGCGCGCCGCGTGCGTTTCTTTTTATCACAATCCATGCACGTGGCTGAACAGTTTACCGGAATAAAAGGAAGTTTTGTTCGTTTAAAAGACACAATTAAAGGTTTTAAAGACATACTAGACGGTATATACGATCACATTGAAGAAGAAGCTTTTCATATGGTTGGGTCAATCGACGAGATGCTTGAAAAAGCCAACTCGCTAAAGAAAGCACAAAATGCTGTTTAATCTATATTTATATCAAGGCTTGGTGTTAAGCAAAGAGGCTACTAAGTTTTTACTGAAAGACAAAAACGGCGAAGTTGTGATAATGGACAGGCATATCCCGATTGTTTTGTCTGCGCTTGAGGCAACTTTAGTTTTAACTCTTAAAAACAACGAAACCAAGTATATTTGTCTAGAACGCGGGATTGTAGAGTTTAAACAAAATACGGCTAAAGTATTGGCTTCACTTGCTATTGTCAAAGATTCTGAAAAAGAAGCACAAACTGCTTTTCTTGAGGCCAAAAGCACAGCGTTAAACAATGCCAAGAAAGAAAACAACGAGTTTACAATTTTAGAAAAGAAACTTAAAGACCAAATACATTTAACTAAAGCAGGTTCACTTTAGAACTTAATACTAAATTGAAAAATGCAGGTAATACCTGCATTTTTTGTTTGGTTTTAATTAGTTAAGGTGTACTCAGAAATATCTACAACTACATAAGAAACTGAGTCTTTGTAAATTGTGCGGTTGACATTTACTTTAACGATATCACTGCCTTTTTGCATTAAGTCATTTATTTTATCTGCACACACGTTAAAGGCAGTGCAAGAAATTGCGCTATTTGCATGAACCAGTTCAAATTTAGCCACACTTGTTCCTTTAGCACTTTTAAAAACTTTTTGGTTTTTAATCTTAGCAATTGTAGTAATTGAGTGTCTGCGCTCAATTTCAGAAAACGGCACAAAATACTTTTCTTTCGCCAGTTTGTTTAGCAAATCATATTTTAAGTTAAAGCCTAGTGCATTAAACTCAAAATCACTAAGTTCACTGTCTGAGTATTCAGATTCATCTTTTTTGTAGTCTGAAAGCAAAGCGGTATGTGCGCGCATTATAGTAAGGTCGTGCATTTGTTTTTTAGTCAAGCTAAAACCATCTAAAGTACTTGCAAAAATTAAGTTTTCAAGTTGTTCTTGAGATAAAATGTCTTTAGTTTTTGTTAAAAAATCTACAAAGTCTGTGTATTTTTGTGAGTTTAGTTGTTCAACAATTTCACTGCTAATTCTTTTAACAACAGTTAAAGGAAGCAAGATTTTGTTTTGACTTAGTTTGCATTTTTTGCCCGAAATTAAAACTCGTGGATTTAAAACAAAGTAGCCTTTTAGTTTTGCCTCAAAAACGTATTTAACAATAGTTTCTGTGTCTCCTGTATATAGTTCAAAGAAAGCAGCAGCAAAACAGTTGAAGTAATTTGCTTTGATATAAGCCATTTGGTAAGCTAAAGTGGCGTAGCCAACTGAGTGGCTTTTGTTAAAACCGTATTCTGCAAACTTCTTGATGAATGCAAATATTTTTTCAGCAACCTCTAGGCTGTAGCCGTTTGTAGTTGCTTTCTTTAAAAATAAAGGATGTTCTTTTTCAATTACACTATGGTCTTTTTTAGAAATCGCTCTTCTAAACAAATCAGCCTCAGCAAACGAGTAGCCACCTATTTTTTTAGCAATTTCAATAATTTGTTCTTGATATAAAACGATGCCGTTAGTGCTTTTGATAATTTCAGTTATTTCTTCTGGCAAATCAGTTTCAAATGAACCTTGTTTTTTATTTTCAATGTAGACATCTATTTGATCAAGTGCACCAGGTCTCCATAGAGCCAAAGTGTCAATAAGGTCTGAAAAAGTCTTGGTTTGCATTCTTCTGCAAAGTCTTTTTAGACCTTCTGTTTCTAACTGAAAAATTCCTTCGGTATCTGATTTAGCAATTAGTTTAAAAGTATCTTGATTTTCAAAGTCAGTTATTCCTTTAAACTCTGGGTCAATTTTTTTAACATAACTTAGTTGTTTCTTTAAAACCGTTAAGTTATTTAAAGAAAGTAAGTCTAGTTTAAGTAGACCAATTGACTCAAGTTCGTTCATATCAAAAACTAACTGATTAAAATCACCATACGGAGATTTTTTAACTGGCAAGTATTCAGTCAGTTCAACATTTGAAACAATTAAAGCAGAGGCGTGAGTTGAAAATGTTTGGATTTTTCCGTATAAAATTTTACAAACTTCCGAAACTTCGCGAACAAGTGGTTTAGTGTAATACTCTAATTTCCCTTCAACTTCTCTTTTGATCTCTCTTTTTTCAGATTCAGAAACTGCTAAAATTCTGACAACATCGTTGAGTGCAGACTTTTCTAAATATTTATTTTGCGTATTTACAAAAGCAATTTTATTGTTTCCAAAAAGTTCAGTTAAATATTTAACGACTTTCAATTTATCAGTGCTGTCAACGTCAATATCAATATCTGGATATCCTTGTCTAAACCTATTTAAGAAACGCTCAAAAATTAAACTATGTTTAACTGGGTCAATTTGAGTTATTCCAAGAGCCCAAGCAACAAACGAACCAACTGCAGAACCACGACCAGGTCCAATTAGCACATCGTTTGCTTTTGCCCATCTGCAAATTTCGCTGACTAACAGAAAGTAGTTTGCAAAGTTAAGTTCTGTAATCACACTAAGTTCATGTTTTGCTCTCTTTTGGTATTCGGGTCCAAGATGCGCGCAAAATTCATAAACACGGTTTTTAATTTCATCGTTTGGATTTGGATAAATTTGTGGAATTTCAAACTTTGGAAGTTCATAGTTAAACAATTGAATTTGGTCAAGAAAATCATCTAAGTTATCTAAAAGAATTGGATTGTATTCTTGAACTAATTCTTTAAATTCTTCTGCAGTTTGTAGATAATGATTAGCAATTTCTTTATCTACACTGCCGTTAATTTTTCTTAAGTACTCGTGAGCTTTAATATGTTCAACTTCAGAATACTCTGCACTAAAACCAGGTAGTAAGGCTATATTGTAGTTTTTAACAATGTATTCAACTTCCTTAATTTGCGCTTTTGAATAAGCAAAGTCAAGTAAACAGTAAACATTGAAAGCACTTAGTTTTTCAAACATTATTTGTGCGCTTTCTGTTTTTAATACATCTGTGTTTTGTTCACTTATAACAAACAAGAAATCATCTTTATGCTCAAAACAAAAATCAAAATCTACACTTTGATTTACATCTATTTGCTTATAGTTTTTAAGTAAAAGACGAAAAGCAGTTGAATTTCTTGGAAAAATCAAAATATTCAAACTATTTTTTTCAATACTTAAACGCGTAGCAAGGCTAATTAAACCAGTTTTATTCGCATCTTTGCAACTTTTGAAAAACTCAAGCATTCCACCTAGATTATAGTCAGCAAGCACAGGTATATCGTATCCCCGGCTCAATTGCAAATTAACTGCATCCGATACTGAAATTAGCGAGTGTCGATACGAAAAGGCACTTTTAAAGTTTATTAAGGCAAACATTAGAAGTTAATGAAATCTTTTGCGAATTCCATACATTCGCGAATTTTATCGTCATCTGGTTGATAGATACAAGAAAGCCCTTTTTCTCTAAAAAGTAGTGCACCTACTTCGTTTACTCTATCTTCCCAAATATCCATCCAAATTGGATCATCATACCAGCCATAAGAGCCAAATAAGGCGATTTTACGACCTTTTAAGTGTGGAAGCAGTTCAGCAAAATAAGGTTCAAACTCTAGTTCTTCAAGAACGTTGTCACCCATTGCTGGGCAACCAAAAATAATTTTATCGTAATTTAAGGTAGCGGGAACATCAATCTCAGACACCCATTTTAACTCAGCATCAGAGTTGTTTTCTTTTAAGGCAGTTAGCATAGCGTTGGCCATAATTTCGGTGTTACCTGTTCCTGACCAGTAGACAATCAGTATTTTTTCCATAGTGTAATAATCTCCTCTTTTTCATTTTTAGTATAACATTTTAAAATTTTTTTAGTTTGATTTTTAATTTATTTTTATTTAATTTACTGCTCAGATTTGCGTATTTTTGTTTTATAAAACCTTAAGTCTTTTAAGTAAAAATAACTAAAAATACTACCTATTAAAATTAAAGAAAAACCGACTGTTATGGTTATTTTTACAACAGTT
>CAUTRH010000026.1:0-6489 GCA_963540905.1 uncultured Acholeplasmataceae bacterium
AATAGAAGGCGCAACTGCTCGTACTTACAAATTAAATGAGCAGTCTGAAGCAATTCGCAAAGAAATTGCTCAACTTAAAGAAGAGCACTACAATCTTGAGCGAAACATCAAGATGTATCCACCACAAACTACGGCTTTAGTTGAAAAAATCAATGAAAAACTTAGCCAAAAATATCGTCGTGAGTTTAATTTCCGTCCACTTTGTGACTTAATTGAATTAAACGACGAAACTTGGCGAAATGTCGCTGAGGGTTATATTGGCAGAAACAAGTTCAACATCATCGTTGACCCTGAATATTTTGACGACGCACTAGAGGTCTACAACGAAGTTAGAACTACTTTAAATATTTTTGGAGTAGGTTTGGTCAACACCGGCAAAATCCCGCAAACTCAAACTGACAATGACTCACTTGCTGGCAAGATTGATACCAGCCACACCTATGCTCGCGCTTACATTAACATGCTTTACAACAATGTAATTTGCGTGGCTACTCCAAAAGAACTTAAGAATTTCAGTCGCTCAGTTGAACCACTTGGAATGACTTACTCAAACTACACCGCCTCTCAACTAAACCCACAATCTTGGGCAAGAAAACAAATCGGAATCACTGGCAACACTAAACAAAAAGAAATTATTTTAAGAGAAATTGAGCAAAAAACGCAAAATCTTGCCACAATTTCCAAAGAAATTGGCGAAACTACTTATACTCGCCAACTTGCTGAACGCCTAGCGGCTGCCCGAATTATTCAAGAAAATCGTTTTTCGGCGTCTGATAATATTAAGATTTTCACAGGTAAAATCCAAGAACTGCAAACTCAAAAAGAAAATCTAGCAAAAGGCACAGATATCAAAGAAATTGAGGCCCAAATTGACAAAGCAGAAAACGAACGCAGCCAAATTCTTACTCAACACGAGGAGTTAATTACTCGTCGTGGTAGAATTGAGCAAGTTCTGCAAGATGTTGAAGTTCGCCGCAACCAAACTGAAGAAACTCAAGCGGTTTACAAACAAGAACTGGAAGAACTTAAGATTAACAACCCAGAACTGCTTAGTGCTGCCAACACTAAATACAGCGCACTGCTTAAACGACACGAAGATCCGACTAAAATCATTGAAGTTCTGGAAAGCAGTCAAACTAAACTCGCAAATTCAGTTTCAAGACAAAGCGTGATGGTCTTGAAACTAATGTCTGACTACTGCTTAAGATACAGTTTTTCAAAAGAGCCTTTAATTGAAAACTTAACGGCATTTGAGGCTGAACAAAACGAAATTAAGAACCATAACTTAATAGTATACGAGCAAAAAGCCAAGGAACTGAGAGACTCTGCGGAAACTACATTTAAAGAAGAGTTTGTAAACAAACTTGCCTCTTCAATTGAGCAGGCTAAACAACAGATTGACGACCTAAACGTCGCACTTCAAGGCAAACGCTTTGGTAAAGATACCTATAAACTAATTTACAAGGCCGCTGAAGACCCAGACTTTGAGCGATACTATAATCTACTTACTCGCAACCATGAGTTAAATAATACGTTATTTCAAGACAACTTAAACAAAACTCAAACTACAATTTTAGATGACTTATTTAGACAAATTTCGTCAACTGACCCTGCGATGGAAAAAACTGCCGCAAGATTACTTGACTACCGCAATTACATGAAATACGACATTGAAATTACGTCTGAAGACAACGTAGTTTCGCTTTTTTCCAAAGTTTCTCGCGAAAAATCAGGTGGAGAGACCCAAGTTCCTTTCTATATAGTAATCGCGGCTTCCTTCCAACAACTGCTATCTCGCAACCGTGGCGCCGGATCTGGCTGTCTAGTACTATTTGACGAGGCTTTCAACAATATGGACGAATCTAGAATTAGCGCAATGATGACTTTCTACAACTCACTTGCTATTCAGTTGTTTATCGCTGTTCCTCCACAACGTGTGGCTAACATCATTCAATACGTTACAACTTCGCTAACTGTAGTTAAACACAAAGAACTTTCTTTTGTCAAAGAGTTTCAAAAAGAACCTTTGATTAAAACAATTACGGAAACTCCTGAGGCTGAGCAAAGCGCAGAAGAAAGCACAAAAAAACCCAAGTCTTAACTAAGTTTTTTGTTGACTTAATCTTAAAATCCAGTAGAGTCACTCTACTGGATTTTTAATTATTTAGCGTGTAAAACTCATTTTTTGTCGTGCTAAACTGAAAACAACTCAGTTCAAACTATGGTAAAATACATTAACAGCAAAAATCATTTATCTTTGTCTTTAAGGAAAACATAAAGATAATAAATTTAAAAAATCAATTATACACGAGGTGCATTATAACTACTAATATTAAAATTTTTGGACTTGGCGGATTTGGAGAAATTGGTAAAAACTTCTTCTGCCTACAAGTAAACCGTTCTATCTTTATTTTAGACGCAGGGCTAAAATACCCAACTCAACAACAGTTCGGAATTGACTCAATTATCGCAGACTACTCAACTCTGCTGCCACACAAAGACCAAATTGAGGCTATTTTTTTGTCGTCTTTTAAAGATGAAAACATTGGCGCCTTGCCTTTTTTACTAAAACAAATCAAAGTACCAGTTTACGCAACTGAGCTTACTATTTATCAAATTAAACAGACTTTAGAAGACACTCCTGATATAGATGCTTCCAAAATTGAGTTTAGAGAAATTAAAAAGGGTACTAAAGCTAATTTTAAAGACTGTTCTTTTTCTTTTTATTTCACAAGTTCAGCGCTTCCTGAAAGCGTGGGTATCATTGCTCAAACTGAACTTGGTAAAATTATTTACACAGGTTCTTTTTCTTTAAACAAAACCCCTCATCCACTTTACCAGACTGAGTTCTCCGCACTAATGGAAGCCGCTTTAGCAAAAGACACTTTGGCCTTACTTCCAGACTGTTCAGGTGTTTCTCAGTTTACCACTTCATACACTCAAGACAAATACCAAGCGTTTTTAACGACTGTTTTTAAAAACACTGAAGGCAGATTGTTTTTTGCAGTAGCAGATACCGACATTAAGCGTATTCAAGAAATCATTACTTGGGCTGAGCGCTTAGATAGAAAAATTTGCTTCTCTAGCCGCAAGTCTTTTATGAAACTGCTTCCTTTAATTAAAAAAGGCTACCTGTCGCTTGACTTAAAATCGCTAGTTTCACAAAAACACGTATATGAAAACGGGATACAAAATGTCGTGATGATAATCACTGGCAACTTAAATACCCCACTTATCAAACTACAAAGCATCGCTAAGTCTAAAAATCCCCGACAAACGCTTTCAAAGGAAGACGCAGTGTGTATTTTAATGAAACCAATTCCAGGTGTTGAGACAATGTTTGCAGCAACTTTGGATGAACTTTTTAAAACAGAGTGCAAAACTTACTATAAACCTAACTTAATTGTCCACGATTTGGCTTCAAGCACCGACATTTCTTTTATGCTTTCGCTTCTAAATCCCCGTTATATTATTCCTTTGCGTGGTGAATACAGCCAACAGGTTAAATTAAAAGAAACTTTAATAACTTTTGGGTTTAGTGAAAAAAATATCTTGATTATGGAAAACGGAGACATCGCTCACTTTAACAAAAAATCTGGTTTTGTCTCTAAAAAGGAGTTGCCGGCTGCAGATAAACTAATCGATGAGGTGCCAATTGACGAAAATAACGATATCATCGTTAAAGAACGTGCTTATTTGGCTGAAGACGGGATTTTTATCTTGGCCTTTAGATATTCGTTTCAAGACCGAAAAGTTCACGGCGACTTTAATATATTTTCCAAAGGCTTTTCTCGCGACACCGAGTTTATTTCAGAAATTACTGAAAGTGCTAAGACCTTTTTAGTAAATTTCCATGCAAAAGTAGGTGAACGTGGTCTGCAACTAAACGACTTAAAGAAACAACTTCGCCAACATATTGCTAACTTTATTTACACCAAAAAACGCAAAAACCCAATAGTTAACGCAATAATTTCAGTAATTCGTTAACTAGCGTTTTTTGTGGTAAAAAGCGCACAAATGTGTTAACATTAATTGTTATTACCACATAGAAAAAGTCTTTAAATATGCTTATTTGCATTACTTTCATAGTGAGTCTTTTAAGGAGGAAAATATGTACGCTATATTTGCTAAAGGTGGCAAACAATTTAAAGCCGAAAAAGGACAAAAATTGTTTTTAGAAAAACTTGACAACGCAGTTGACGAAACTGTTGAGTTTAAAGAAGTGCTACTTGTTTCTGGCGATAAAGTTAAAGTTGGTGCACCTTATGTTAAGGGCGCTAAAGTTGTCGCTAAAGTACTTCGCCACGGTAAACAAAAGAAAGTCATCGTTTTTAAATACAAAGATAAAAACAATGACAAAGTTAAAAAAGGTCACAGACAACCATACACAGAAGTTTTGGTTGAAGACATCGTTGTTGCCTAAACGCAACTAATTACTTGATTAAGTTCAAAGTAGATGAATTAAAGCAGAGCTTAAGCGCAAAAGGCCACGCAGAGGCAGGTCCTTTTGGCCAAGATATAGTTTGCGCCGGAGTTTCTGTTTTATTTCAATCTCACATCAATTTACTTGAGTTTCTAAAAGAAACTAAAAATATTGAGTATAAATTAACTGAAGCCGAATTTAGTTTTAAAATCACAAAGTCTAGTAAAGCAACAGAGGCTGTTTTTAAAAACTTAGTTTATACTCTCAAGGATATGTCTAGACAATATCCTTTAAACATCAAGGAGGAATAAAAATGCTATTACTCATAAATTTACAGTTATTTGCATCTAAAAAAGGGGTGGGTTCTACTAAAAACGGGCGCGATTCCATTTCTAAACGCTTAGGTGCTAAGTTATCAGATGGTCAATATTGCCAAGCAGGCTCAATAATCTACCGTCAGCGCGGTACGAAAGTGCATCCTGGTAACAATGTCGGAAAAGGTGGCGACGATACATTGTTTGCCTTAATTTCTGGAATTGTGAAATTTGAACGCATCAGCAGAACTAAAAAACAAGTTTCTGTCTACGCTAAATAACCAAGGTAACTAACTTAGTTACCTTTTTTAATATTAAAGGAAAAAAGTATGTTAGTAGATGAAGTGAAAGTGGTTTTCAGAGCTGGGCAAGGCGGAAACGGAAAAGTTGCCTTTAGGCGAGAAAAGTATGTGGAGTTTGGTGGACCTGCTGGTGGAAACGGTGGAAACGGAGGTTCCGTTGTAATCGTTGGTGACAGTGCACTGAATAACCTACTTTGGTTTAAAAACAATAATTTAATTAAGGCGCAAGGCGGTCAAAACGGCGCTGAGAAGTCTTGCAACGGTAAAAACGGCGAAAACACCGTGGTCAGAGTACCACTTGGCACACAAGTTTGGGTAGGCGGCGAGTTGCTTTTTGAAGTTTTGACCGATAAGGATGAGTTTATTGTGGCACATGGCGGCCGCGGACGTAGGGGCAACAAATCCTTTAAGTCTAACCGAAATCAAGCCCCAGATTACGCTGAAAACGGCCTTCCTGGTGAAGAGGTTTCAGCAAAACTAATTTTAAAGTACATCGCAGACATTGGCTTGGTTGGTTTTCCAAATGTTGGAAAATCTTCAACCTTAGCCTTGATTTCCAGGGCTAACCCAAAAATCGCAGATTATGAGTTTACCACGCTTATTCCAAACCTAGGGGTAGTTTCAACTAAAGAAAAAGACTTTGTGGTGTGCGATATCCCGGGAATTATTGAAAACGCTCATCTTGGCGAAGGTCTAGGCTTTGCTTTTCTTCGACACATTGAACGCTGCAAAGTACTTGCCCACGTTTTGGATTTAACTAAGGACCCAAAAACCGCTTACCTGCAAATTAAGTCAGAACTCAAAAAATACTCAAAACAATTAGTTAAGAAAAAAGAGTTAATTATTTTAAACAAAGCTGACTTAGTAGTTCAGACAACTATTGACGCAGCATTTAAATGTTTTAAAAACAAACCAAAAGTCGTAATTTCTACAAAAAACTACTTAGACTCAAACAAGGTAATTGCCAAAATGGATTTGGTTTTATCTAGAGTAAAACCACTTGAAGAACAGGCAAGCCCTGAAATTCAAGCTGAGTTAAAACCAAAAACTGACATAACACAAAACAATTTATTTACAGTTAAGAGAGAAGAAAATTGTTTTGTTATTGAAGGTAAAATAATTTTTGACCTTTTTTACAAGGTTGATTTTAACAGTGACTCATCAGTTAAACGCTTTGCATATCAATTAAGGTCACTTGGAGTTGACGAAGCGTTGCTTGAACACGGCGCTAAAAACGGAGATGTTGTTCGCATAAAAGATTTTTACTTTGACTTTATAATCTAAAAATTAACCCACAGTAATACTGTGGGTTAATTTATTTCATAGCAAACTGAAGAGAGAAAAAAATTCAAAAATAAACACAATACTTATAATTTTTTTAAATCATTTAAGGTCTCAAACAATCTGAACACTAAAAAAGTTAAAATAAGTTGTTTATGATGAATAAACT